>DATMPD010000157.1:0-2114 GCA_035567955.1 Edaphobacter sp. | reverse complement strand
TCGTAGGTTCCAAGGCAGGTGAGAGCGGCGTCAAGTGCGGCGAAGGAGGCCGGAGGAACGATCTCGATGGTGGGGATAGTCAAGGCGGTCGCGCCCAGGGCTTCGAGCTGGGCGGCGAGATCGGAAGCCTGGTGGCGGGTTCGGGTGATGAGGATGCGTTTGTTAGTCAGGGTTGGCATCCTGGGGATATTGTATGTCTCGCGGCCGGGAAGAAGTGCGCGATTACAAATCGTAACTGCCGCTCTGGTGTAAACGGGGGATCTGCTTCTGCTGTTCCCGTCGTTGCAGTTGCTTTACCCAAAATTTTTCTTCCTGAACGAAACCGGTCGCGCAGCATGCCAACGGCGAAAGTCGAAGAGCCTGCCCTGAGCTTGTCGAAGGGACCTGCGGTTGCACTTGCTGTTCTCCTGCGGTGGCACCGATGTTGTCTCCGCGGTTGCACCGGCATTCGCTGTTCTATCCAGCAAGCCAGGCTCTTATAAAATCATTCTTGTACGAATCATTTTGCAACCGAAACCAGCAACCGGAAAAAGGACAGACCCTGACCACCCCGAAGCATCCCGGCCCCTCACCCCTGCGTCAATTCCTGCAGCTCTTTTCGCCGTCTCTCTTCTCTCCGCCCCCCGCGCCCCCTCCCACTCTCTTTCACGAGCCCCCCGCCACGCTCCATCCGCCCAAACCCAAAAAGCCCCGCGCAAAAAAAATCCCTGCATCCACCTCGCTCGTCGCCATCTTCGAGCACGAGTACCGCGAACTCCGCCCCCGCGCACCCATCCCCGCGCTCGACATCCGCTTCCGCCGCTTCACCTCTCTCAACACCACCATCCGCCTCCGCGAAGGCCGCCTCAACGTTCGCCTCTCCGACCTCCTCGAGCACGCACCGGACACCGTCCATCACGCCATCGCCCACATCCTCCTCGCCAAGCTCTACAAGAAACCCATCGCCCGCATTCACGCCGACCGCTACCGCCGCCACGTCTCCTCCGAGTCTGTCTCCAAACAAGCCGAACACATTCGCCAGACCCGCGGCCGCAAACGCCTCTCCACCTCCAGCGGCCACCACTACGATCTCGACGAAGTCTTCGAGTCTCTCAACACCCGTTTCTTTCACGGCCTCCTCGGCCGCCCCACCCTCACCTGGAGCGCCCACCACGCCCGCCGCATGCTGGGCCACTACGACGCGGCCCACAACACCATCGTCGTCTCCCGCGTCTTCGACCGCCCCGACACCCCACGCTGCGCCATCGAGTACCTCCTCTACCACGAGATGCTCCACCTCAAGCATCCCGTCCGCGTCAAAGCCGGACGCCGCTGCGTCCACTCCCGCGAGTTCCAGGCCGAAGAGCGTCTCTTCCCCGAACTCGAAGCCGCAAAAGCCTACCTCAAACGCCTCTGAACCAGACGCCGTCCAACACCATTAATAACAATAGGTGCGGCTTCTCCAGCCAGTCGAAGGTCCGCGTGATGAAGTCCAATCACGCATACGCAATGCACAATTTTCGGCAACATGCCACTAGGGAATTTGCTAGGAAACCCATCTCCATCCCTTCGCGTTGAATCGCTTCAGAACAAAAAAACATTTGAAAAATGAGACTCCCCGAACGCCGATCAGCAACAGGATCGTGCTAAACTTCCGCCATCTTCGGGACCCATGCACCGCCGTAGTCTCTGGAATCAGCTGACCAACGAACTATACGGAAAGAGGAGATCCCCCATGCCACTCTCAAAACGTGCAGCAGCCGAGTTTTTCGGCACCTTCTGGCTTGTCTTTGGCGGCTGCGGAAGCGCCGTCCTCGCCGCTGGCGTCCACCTTGGTATCGGTTACGTCGGCGTCGCCTTCGCCTTCGGACTCACGGTCCTCACCATGGCCTTCGCCATCGGCCACGTCTCCGGCTGCCATTTGAACCCCGCCGTCTCCATCGGCCTCGTCACCGCCAAGCGCTTCCCCGCATCCGAGCTTCCCGCCTACATCATCGCCCAGGTCCTCGGAGCCATCTGCGCCTCCGGAGTTCTCTACCTCATCGCCAGCGGCAACTCCACCTTCTCCCTCGCCGGCGGATTCGCCTCCAACGGCTACGCCGACCACTCCCCCGAGCACTACTCGCTCCTCGCCT
>DATMPD010000156.1:0-31011 GCA_035567955.1 Edaphobacter sp. | reverse complement strand
GGATTTTTTGCAGCGAATAAAATAATGACGAGTTATGCAACTCTTCGTCGACACACGCCTGGAGGAGATTCACCGGCGTCTTCTTGCGAGCTACGGTAAGCCGCTGGAGCGCGAGGTGTGGGATCCGTTGAAACAGTTCATCTATTCCCTGCTGTCGTCGCGCACCAAGACCGAGGTTACCTATCAGGTGGTACGGGAGTTGGAGACGCGCTTCGGCAGTTGGGAGAATCTGCGAGACGCGCCGGTGATGGAAATCGAAGAGACGATTCGTGCGATTACTTTTCCTGAGCAGAAAGCAGTCCAACTCAAACTGGCGTTAGAACAGATTACTGAACGCTGCGGTGCGCTTTCGTTGGATTTTCTGAAGACCTATCGCACAGACAAGATTCGTTCGTGGCTGGAACGCTTTGACGGTGTTGGCTCGAAGACAAGCGGAGCGGTTGTGAACTTCAGTACGTTGCGTCGTCGTGCGCTATGCGTCGATAGCCATCATCTTCGTGTGACGGAGCGGCTGGGTCTGGTGCGAAAGAACGCTGACGGGCGCGAGACCGAAGAGCGGTTAATGGAGATGGCGCCGGCGGAGTGGTCTCCGGTGATGCTGGATGAGCATCACACGCTGATTAAGATTCATGGGCAGCGTACCTGCACGAAACATCATCCGAGGTGCTTCGCCTGTCCATTGCTTGATATTTGTCCGGCGGGGCAGACGTCGGGCCGTGCCCGTGCGGGATGATGGGGGCCCTCGTTTTGATGCTTATTTAGACTAACTTCGCGTTGGCAGCGCTTGAGGTCTAAGAGTTCAAACTGCCTCAGCAGAGCTTGCTAAGCATCACGCTGTGATTGCGGCGAGCGCCCTCCGGCAAAGTTTGCCGGGGCGGGCGCCTCTTGCAGGATGAAGGCCAGCGGCAGACAAAGAACGAGTCCTATTAAACCCCACAAAACAAGCGGCATCGAGGGGGCTCCTCTGGGAAGGATTCGCCCAGTATATCTGTTGTCACCGCCTCCCACTTGCGCACTGAATGGTCATTCATGTAGAACATCGCGTTATCTAAGTTGGCCGCCCGGGCGTTGCGAAGGTAACGCGAAGCCGCGGATTGTAAGGGAGCACCATCCATGTTGACTAGTAGGTTGCGGCATCTCTCCGTAGTCGCTATCGCCGCCGTTGTTCTTGTACTGGCGGGTTTCTTTTCGGCCAGTCTTAAAGCCCAGAATATCTCGACGGCCGAGCTTCACGGCACGGTGCATGATTCCAGCGGCGCGGTAATTCCCAACGCGGCGATCACGATTGTGGATGCCTCCAAGGGGTTCTCGCGTGCGACGACCAGTGACGGGCAGGGCGAGTATCAGCTTCTTCTTTTGCCGCCGGGGACCTACGCATTGACTGCGACGGCCCCTGGGTTCGCCAAGCTGACCGAAACCAACGTGGTGCTGACGGTTGGGGAGCGGGCCGAACTGCGACTTTCTCTCGCCGTTGGTGGAAGCGAGACGGTCAATGTTACCGCAGGCGCGGACATCATCGAAACGCAGCGCAGCTCACAGTCGACCACGGTGGACCAGCTTCGCATCGAGAATCTTCCGACTAACGGCCGTAACTATATTGGCTTTACGCTGACCAACTCGCAAATCGCCCGGGATGCGGCTCCTTCGATCGGGGCGATTCCGACCTCGGGGCTGAACTTCGGCGGGGTACGCGCGCGTTCGAACTCGATCAATATCGACGGGGCGGACGCCGGCGACTACATCTCCGGCGGTACCCGGACGACGGTATCGCAGGATGCCGTGCAGGAGTTCCAGATCATCACGAATGGCTTCGCAGCGGAGTATGGGCGCGCGTCCGGTGGCGTGGTGAACATCGTGACGAAGTCCGGGACGAATACGACGCATGGCAGTGCGTATGGCTTTCTGCGTAATCGCTATATTCAGGCGACGAATCCGTTTTCTACGGTGTACCAGCCAGCGTATACGCGTGTGCAGGCCGGCTTTACGATTGGCGGCGCAATTATTCCGGATAAGACTTTTTATTTCTTCTCGGCCGAGATTACGCGGCGGCAGGAGACCGGGTTTTCAGACATCGGCGCGAACAACTTCGGGTTGACGAGCATCGATGTGAGCCGTTTCTTTGGCGCTCCAGCTGGCGTGCTCAAGGTGCAAGGGACGCCGCAACAGCAGGCGTTTCTGCAGAATCCCCTCCTCCCGCCGAACACATCCGGGATTCAGCAGTACATCGCTCTGGTGGGTTCGGGGTCGTCGATTGCCACGACCGGACAGAATCCGGCATTTCTGCAACCCACGATCGGGGCCAAGAACTTCGTCACCTCAGGGCAGGTTTTGCCGACGTCGTTTGTTCCGCTGAACAGCCTGATCGGCAACTTTCCCATCTCCGAGCGGACGGAGGTTTACTCGCTGCGCATCGACCATAAGCTGACGAATCATCAGCAGCTCGCGCTGCACGGGAGCGCGAGTCCGAGCTTCATCAGCGGCATTGAAGAGAGCGCAGCAAACCAGAACATCGGAGAAAATTCATTTTCGCGCACCGCCACACAGAGTCTCCACGACTGGGCCATCTCCGCGCAGCACACATTGGTGATCGGCAGCAATAAAGTGAATGAGCTGAGGTTTCAGTTTGCGCGACACCCTGTGCTCTTCTCGAATAGCGGGTCCGCCGGCGGCGCGAATACAGCCGTAAACATCCCCGGCTTCGCCTACTTCGGCAAGACGCCATTCTCTGTCGTCAACCGCATCGAAGACCAGAATCAGCTGCAGGACAACTTCACCTACACCCACGGAGCGCATACGTTTAAGACCGGGATCGACCTCCGCTATATCCCGATCAACATTCTGCAGGGACAGCTCTACGGCGGCGGCGACTACAGCTTCGGTTCGCTGAACAGCACCGATGTTTCGACTGCACTGGTCGGTCTTCCCGGGTTCTCTGCAATTCAGGCGTATGGCCTCGGCATCCCGCAGTCGTTTGTCCAGGGCATCGGCAACACGAGCACGAAATACGATCTGAAGGTGCTGGGCGCGTTTCTGCAGGACAGTTGGCGAGTCAGCAGTAAAGTCACACTGAATCTGGGCGTCCGCTATGACATCGAGGCATACCCCACCAGGTCTGCGCTGAACGCGGCTACGACCAACGCGATGACCGCTTATGGGATCCGCGAGGGCATTCGGCTGCAACCACAGAACGTTGCTCCGCGCATTGGAGTCGCATATGACGTTTTTGGCAATTCCAAGACTGTCGCGCGCGCAAACTACGGCTTGTTCTACGACCGCGCGCCCGGCAATCTCGAAGCGCAGTCTATCGCGTTTAATTCGACGACTGTGCCTTTGGTCATCCTCGCCGGAGGGGCGCCTTGCGCGGCCAACGCCCCCAATACAGGCGTCAGTCCACTGAATCTCAATGCGACGAATACGTTTCAAGGATCGTTGGGAAAAAGCAACTGCCTTGGCGCCAGCGCGGCCGGTGTCAATTACATTGCCAGCCAGCAGCGCTTCGATCCCAACAATTCGAACTCGCTGTTTGTGAATCAGAATTTTCTTGCGGCAGGATTTCCTCTGCCGATTCTGCCGTCGGGCCTTCCTGCCGACCTGATCTTCACGACTCCTTATGTGCAGCAGATATCCTTCGGGATCGAGCAGGACCTTGGCCACGACATCTCGCTGAACATTGCGTATAACTCCACTGGGGGCCGTCGTCTGAATCGTCCCATCAACGTGAACGCAGTCAATCCGCAGCTTCTAGTCGCCAACTGGCGCAACGCGGTCAATGCCGTGAAGGCTGGGACCGCGGCGCCCGGAACAGCAAGCCCTACGTCGAACCCGCTGACTGTGGCGACCGCGAGCGGAGTCAATCCATGCGGCGTTGGGCCAACAGGGCCGTATGTAGCTCCGCCGCTGCTGAATTTTTTCCGGCCGTCGGGTCTCAACGTTTCCCTGGCGCCGTTTCTTGCGAACCCCGCGGTCGGGGCCGGTCAGTGTGTCGCATTGGCCAGCCAGATCGCCTTTTCGGATGGACTTGGCAAGGGGCTTCCTGTGCCATTCGGTGACATGTCGCCGAACCTCACCTCTGGGACCTCCGTTTACAACGGCCTGAGCGTCAACCTGAAGAAACGTTTCACATCGAAGTATGAGTTTCTGGTGAGCTATACCTGGTCGCATGCGATCGACGACTCTACTGACGTTGTCTCGAACTCGGACGCGCCGCAGAGTAACTTCGCGCCCAACGCCGAACGCAGCAGCTCTACTTTCGACCAGCGTCATCGCTTCGTTCTCTCTGGGGTCTACAACTCGGGGCATATCGGCGGCTCGGGCTTCGTTCCCACAGTCTTCTCCGGCTTTACGGTTGCGCCAATCATCGAGCTCTCTTCGGGGCGTCCGTTCAACATTCTTACCGGCACCGACACCAACTTCGACTTCAATCCGCTGACCGACCGGCCCAATGCGGTGCCGCCTAACAGCGGGCTTACGAGTTGTGGGACTGCTCCCGTGCTTTCGAAGTATTCGCCGACCGGGGCTTTCAATCTGCCGTGCTACATCGACGCTCCGGCCAGTGCTGGGCCGGCCAGCAGCTTCTACGCCGGCAATCTCGGCCGCAACTTTGGTGTGAAGCCTTACACGGTCTTCACCGATCTGCGCATCGCACGTCAGTTCACGTTCCCGCATGAGATCGCTTTGCAGGTGACGGCAGATGTTTTCAACCTGATCAACAAAAACAATACCCTGGATGTGAATCTTCTTTACACGTCAGCCGGAACACCCACGGCGTCTTACGATCCAAGGCAGTTTCAGTTCGGAGCCCGCGTCTCTTTCTAGCTCTTCTCAACAAAAACCGACCAACCACGACGCCGTCGATTACCAGTTGTCATCTAAAAAAATGTGCGTTGTTCGTCGCCGTGCTCCGGCCTTGCTCCTCCGGGTGACGGTGCAATACCGCAACATGTTCGCGAAGAACAGTGTTCAGGAAAGAGAGGCACTTGATCTGAGGGAGACCTGTCGATACTGTTCGTTTTGAAAAAATTTTGAAAGGGCCAGAATGAGAACGATACGTATCGCTTTGACGACGTTCGTTGTAATAGCGATGGTGTTAGGCGGGCTGCGGGCTCGTGCTGACGCGGCGTTACTGATGGAGGAGCCCTATGCGGAGTTTGGTGCCTTCAATCCAACTGGCCACGCGGCGATTTATTTGAACCACATCTGCGCGGAGTCGCCCACGCGACTGCGGCCCTGCCGTGCGGGCGAGCCCGGGGCGGTCATCAGCCGTTATCACAAGATCGATGGGTACGACTGGCTGGCAATTCCACTTCTCCCGTATCTCTATGCGGTGGAACGCGTGGAGGATGTGCCGTCGATCGCCGACGCAAAGCTCGAGGCGAGTCTGCGTGACCAGTATCGCCGCGAACATCTGCTGGCGTTCGCGCCGGATGTTCTCTCAGGAAAAAAAGCAGGTGAAGCTCCGGGTGGCGAGTGGACGCAACTAATCGGAGCTTCGTATGACCGAAAGATTTATGGCTTCCAGATTCAGACAACCGCGGAGGAAGACGAACGGTTCATGGACAAGTTCAACGACAGCCGGAATGAGGGGCACTTCAATTTGTTGTTTCATAACTGTGCCGATTTTTCGAAGACACTTTTGAATGTCTACTATCCCCATAGCATTCACCGGAATTTCTTCGTAGACGTCGGTATCACGACTCCGAAGCAGGTGGCTCGGTCGTTGACGAAGTACGCCGATCATCATCCTGAGCTGACGTTTTCCACGTTCATGATCCCGCAGGTGCCCGGCAGCATCAAACGCAGCCATCCCATCGATGGGGTGATGGAGTCGGTGGTGAAGTCGAAGAAATATGTTGTGCCGCTGGCGGTGCTGAATCCGGAGGTGACCGCGGGTCTTGTGGTGGCTTACCTGACGGACGGACGTTTCAACGCGCCGAAGAACGCTACCGTCGAGATCGTTCCGGGGGAGAGTGTGACGAAGGGCGCGGAGCCAGGATCGGTAACAACCTCAGGCACGACCTCGAGCACTCTTCCCCGAACGGTCGAGACCAGGCGTCCGCTGCCGCCACCGGTGACACCACAATAGCTGTGACTGCGCTCTCAATTAACTTTGAGCGTCGCGTCAGCGTCCATTACCAACGAGTCTCCTTCGACGAGCAGGGAGTGCAGCTTCAGCGAGTTGAGCGAAAGGGCATATCCGGTTGCCTCAGTGGAACGGCTGAGGAGCTGGCGCATCAGGACCGCGGCGTTAACCTTCATCTGCGCGGGCAGCTTGTGGCTCATAAAAGGCACCAGCAGGAAGTTCAACTCTTTGGACTCGGTGAGCCGTTCGATCCGCGCATCGCGAAAGCCAACGCTTTCTTCTTCGGCCTCCGGGATCAGCGAGACATCGGTATTGGTGGAGAGGGAGACGCCGATGCAGGTTCCGTGAACAGCAGTTCCGAGTTTCGATTTGGCATGAACGCGGACGACGATCCGGTCCTGCACAAAGGTTACGTGCGGCGATTCGGCATAGACATAGCAGGCCGAGTTGGCGTCGCCACGGAGGTAATAGCGGCCTTGGGGACCATTGAAGAGCTGTGCCTGGAGCGTGCGTTCGAGAGCCTGGGCCGATACTTGTACTTCGATTGCGGTGGCGGCATCTGTGGCAGCGAAGAGAAGCGCAAGGGAGAGGAGCAGACGGACGAGCAGTCGGTGCATGGTGCTCTAAGCATAAAGGCAGCCGGGGTTTCGTTTGTGCTGATGAATCTGCGTTCTGTGGCTGCTACTCTGTCTTCATCATGATTCGAAGACCGACTCGACTGTGTTTCCTGATTTTCTTCGCCATGGTTTCTGTAGCTGGAAGCGCTCAGACCAGGCGCATGGTGATTATCGATCAGGATGGCGCGGGGCCAGCGGGTACCAACCAGATGGCGATGATGCTGCTGCTGCAGTCGCCGCAGGCAGAGGTGCTGGGGATCACGATGGTGACGGGCGATGCCTGGGAGCCGGAAGCCGTTCAGCACACTCTGCGCATGCTGGAGCTGATCCATAGAATCGATGTGCCGGTGGCGCCGGGAGCGATCTTTCCGCTGGTGCGATCCGAGCAGGAGTGCAAGATGGACCGGCAGTTGTATGGCGGCTACACGTGGTATGGCGCGTGGGGCGATGTCAGCGAGAAGACCAGCCGGGAGCCGCACCACGGTCCGTATGTGATTCCGAAGATGGCGGAGGGTGAGCCAACGTTGAAGCCGGCGGCGGAAGACGCGGTACACTTTTTGATTCGGCAGGTTCGCGCGCATCCGCATCAGGTGACGATCTTCGCCGGCGGCCCGCTGACAAATATTGCGATAGCGATTTCGATCGATCCGCACTTTGCGGAGATGACGCAGGGCATCGTCATGATGGGCGGCAGTCTCAATCCCCAGACGAAGGATCCGGAGTTCGCAACCAATCCGCGGCACGAGTTTAATTTCTGGTTCGATCCCGAGGCGGCGCATATCGTTCTTCGTGCAGCGTGGCCGCGCATCGATCTTACGACGGTGGATATTTCGATCAAAACGACGTTCACCCAGCAAATGCTGGATGAGATTGCGCGATCGCAAAATCCTGCTGCGAAGTATCTAGCTGCGTATACGAGCGACTTTTATTATTGCTGGGACGAACTGGCCGCGGCTGCGTGGCTTGATCCCGCGATCATTACCAAAGAAGAGAAGCTTTATATCGACGTGAATCTCAGTCACGGGCCGTCGTATGGAGACACGCTCTCGTGGAATGCGGGGAATAAACCTGCTCTCGAGCTTCAGCCTGTGCATGTTTACACTGATCTGGACCTGCCGCGGTTCAACAAGCTCTTCGTCGATCTGATGAAGGCTCCGCCGCAGGCGCCGTCGAAGTAGCGATTAGAGATTCGCACACACTGGAATACGACAACAGCGGAGATAAGAACTTTGGACATTGCCCAGCTCAACGCGCACTTCGGCCTTCCCGGCGTTCTCACCTATCATGCCACGCCCAGCGGCCTGATCTACGCCGGTATTACGACGCCGCATGCAACGGCGACGGTTTATCTGCAAGGGGCGCACGTGACTGCGTGGCAGCCTAAGGGAGAGCAGCCGGCGATCTTCGTTAGCCGCAAGAGCGACTTCGCGCCGGGCAAGCCGATTCGCGGCGGTGTTCCAATAGCGTTTCCGTGGTTTGCCGGGCGGCATGATGGCAAGGCTGGGCCTTCGCACGGATTCGCCCGGATTCAGGACTGGACGCTCGCCTTCGCTGCGCTGGCCGGCGACGATCTGCATATGACGTTCACGCTGGGGCCTACCGAGATCAGCCGTAACCTCGGCTACGATCACTTCCGGCTTGCATATCAATTGACGATTGGACGCACGCTGACGATGCAGCTGACGGTGGCGAACGACGGAGCTGCGCCGCTGATCTTTGAGGAGGCGCTGCATACGTATTACGCCGTTGCGGATATTCATGAGGTCACGGTCGATGGTCTGGACGGCGTGACTTACCTGGACAAGAACGACAACCTTCAATCGAAGGTGCAACATGGTGCGATCACGATTACGGAGCCAACGGATCGTGTGTATATGAACACCGCCGGCACCTGCGTAATTCACGACACTGGCAACAAACGGCAAATTACCGTGGCCAAGACTGGCTCCCACACAACCGTAATTTGGAACCCGTGGGAGTCCGGCGCGGCGAAGCTGCCGGATCTGGATCCATCTGAATGGCATGAGTACATCGCCGTAGAGACGGTGAACGCTGCGGTCAATGCTGTCACGCTTGCCGCAGGTGCTTCTCATGTCATGCAGGCACACATCTCGGTCGACGGTGTTAGAGGTGGCAGCGTCCCAGTTTGATGGGAGACGCCGATTAATTTTGCCGAATCGGCGGCTCTGCCGCTACTCTCAAAATGTGATGCTTATCCTAGCCTCTGCTTCGCCTCGCCGCCACGAACTTCTGTCGCAGGCCGGTGTCACCTTTACTGCTGTTGCGGCGGGGATCGACGAAAGTCTCCTGCTGAATGAAGCTGCAGCTGCCTATGTTCAGCGGCTTGCCGAGGAGAAGGCGCAGGCAGTCTGGAACGCCCACAGTTCAGCGGATACGCGAGACCAGCCGCTACTTGTTCTGGGCGCCGACACGTGCGTGGTCTGTGACAGCCATATATTGGGTAAGCCAACCGACACCGTCGATGCGCGACGGATGCTGGAACTGTTGAGCGGGCGCACGCACGCAGTCCTTACCGGCCTTGCCGTTGTTACAGAACGCAAGATTGTCAGGGATCTTGAGATCACCCAGGTGACGTTCAACCGTATCGACGATGTTGAGATCGCACAGTACATCGCGAGTGGCGAACCTCTGGATAAGGCTGGGGCTTATGCCATCCAGGGATACGCGGCGCGCTGGATTCCGCGGATTGAGGGCTGCTACTTCAACGTCGTCGGGCTTCCGATTGCGCGAACGATCGCTCTGCTGGCCGAGGCTCAAACTGCGGCTGATAAATCGTAGTCTTTTTGGATAACTTCGATTACTCCACGCTGGCGATCATTGCTGCGAGCAGGGCGGTTCGCGGGACTAGATGCTCGATGACGACCGACTCATGCGCCGCGTGGGCGCCGTCGCCGACTGCACCCATCCCATCGAGCGTCGGCACACCGAGAGCCGCAGTGAAATTGCCGTCGGAGCCGCCGCCGGTCGCCGCTTCCTCGAGGACGAAGCCGAACTCAGCCGCCAGGGAGCGCGCTTTTTTGAACAGAGCGATCGTTCCGGCCTTGCGCTCCATCGGAGGACGGTTGATGCAGCCGGTAATGGTGAGCTTGCAATCCGGATCGGAGACCTTGAGGTCGCGAAATAATTTCTCTACATACGCTGCATCCCTTGCCTTCGCGATACGCACATCGACCTCGGTCCAGGCCTGCGAAGCCACTACATTCGACCGCGTTCCACCAGCGATCACACCACAATTGACCGTCAATTTTCGCGCTAAATTCGTGAAGTTGGCGATGGTTTGGATGAGCTTGGCGAGCTCCAGAACCGCCGAATGACCCTTTTCGAAGTCGACGCCGCTGTGAGCGCCAACGCCGGTAACCTCCACATGATACTGGCCTACGCCCTTGCGAGCGGTCTTGTAGGCGAGGCCCTGTGCAGGCTCAAGCACGAGCACGGCTGCGGATTCGCGCGCGAGACGCTCCGTAATCGCGCGTGAGATGGGGCTGCCAACCTCCTCGTCACTGTTTAGGAGCAGAGTTACGGGACGGAATAACTTCATTTCGCGAAGAGTGCTGAGCGCTGCGAGCGCCATGACGACTCCGGCTTTCATGTCGAGTACGCCTGGGCCCCAATATCGGCCGTCTGTCACTCGCCATGGCATCTTCTTCAGCGTTCCGATCGGCCAGACCGTGTCGAGGTGCCCGAGGAGCAGGATGGGTTTCTGCTTCGATCGCGATTGGCCGAAGCGGAGTTCGAGTACGTCGCCGAATTCGCGCTGCTTGTGGCGCTTGATGCGCGCTCCCTGCTCTCGGGCCCAGTGCTCGGCCAGTGTCATCGCGGCATTAACCGCTTGTCGGTCTTCACTTGGGGATTCCTGCTGAACAAGTTCGTGGAGGGTATCGCGAATCCATTCTGATTTTGTTCCGACATTACGAAGAATCGCTTCGAAAGTCATGGATGCATCCTATAGCAATCAAATGAATTAGTTCCAGTCTCTACGAGGTAACCGGTGGGTTATGGTGGTCATTTTCGAGGGCCAACTGTTGCATATTTACCACAGTATTAATTTACGGATTGACTGTTACGCTTATGAGTGGCTTTGCTGGAGGAATTCTTTTCGTGGCCTTGGAAGCTCATTTTGAGCAAACAATTCGATCCGAAATAGAGTTCAGCGGCGTTGGCCTGCATAGTGGTGCAACGGTTTCGATGCGATTGATCCCGGCGCCGGCTGGGTCCGGTATCGTCTTTCGACGCACAGACTTAGACAACTTTGAGATTGCGGCTGTGGGACGCAACGTGGCCAAGGTCAGCTATGCTACGAGCCTGATGCGGCAGAGCGTGTTGATCTCGACTACCGAACATTTATTGTCCGCGTTGATTGGGTTTGGCGTGGATAACGTGATTGTCGAGGTGGATAATCTTGAGGTTCCAATCCTGGACGGAAGTGCCTTGCCTTATGTGCAAGCCTTTCATACCGTTGGGCTTAAGCAACAGAGGCGAAAGCGGGAGTATTTAAAAATTTTGAAGGAGATCGAGGTTCGGGATGGGTCCAAATTCATCGGGGTCTATCCGGGATCAGGGTATAGGATTCAGTACACGATTGACTTTCCGCAACCTATTGGTTATGAGAGGTTTACGGGGGATCTGGCTACCGGGGATTATGTGAAATGGATCGCTCCGGCGCGGACCTTTGGATTTAAAGAAGATGAGCGGATGTTGCGGGATATGGGGCTGATTCGTGGGGCTTCGAAGGATTGCGCGATTATTTTGTCGCGACAACGTGTTGAAAATGGGCCACTTCGGTTTGAGGATGAATTTGTAAGACATAAGGTGCTGGATTTGATTGGGGATCTGGCGCTGGCGGGGCGGCGGATTCAGGGCCGGGTGGTGGCCGAGAGGGCGGGTCATGCGATGCATACTGCTCTTGTGCAAAGACTTATGCGGGACCGGTCGGCCTGGGAGCTGGCCCATGGGTACAGCGAAGTGATGGAGCCGGAGGCTGCGATGGGGCAGCTGCAGCCTGCGACTGTGGCTTAATTTGTGGTGATTTTGGGTGGTTTTTGATGGTGAATTTGTGGTGGATTCGTGGTGAAACTGTGGTGAGTTTTGCTCTCGTCTGGTTTTTTCTGGTTTGGGCGATTACCGGATGAGCGGGTTGGCGGCGATTGCGCTGGGATCGAATCTGGAGTCCAGGTTCGGGGACCGGGAGGCGAATCTGCGGGAGGCGGTTCGGCGGATTGAGGGGCTGGGTGAGGTGCGGGCGGTCTCGTCTTTTTTTGACACGGAGCCGGTGGGATATCGGGAGCAGCCTCGGTTTTTGAACGCGGCGATGTTGCTTGAGACTAAGCTGGGGCCGCAGGAGTTGATGCGGGAGTTGCTTGGGGTGGAGCGGGCTATGGGCAGAGAGCGTGAGGGGGCTGTGCTGAAAGGGCCGCGGGTGATCGATCTTGATCTGTTGTTGTATGGGGATTGGGTGCTGTGGGCGGAGGATCTGATCCTGCCGCATCCCCGGATGGAGGAGCGGCGGTTTGTGCTTGAGCCTCTGGCGGAGATTGCGCCGGAGTGGGTGCATCCGGTGCTGGGGATTACGGTGCGGCAGTTGTTTGCGCGATTGGAGCGAGAATCTTGAGTCGTTGATCGGGCCGATGGATTGCGGCGGTTCGAAAGAAAAGCAATTCAATCGTTGCGGCTGCGCCTTCACTCCCGCCTTCGGCAGAGCGGAGCCCATTCATCGCGCGAAGAGCCGCGCGATGAATGGGGCACCCGAAGACGAGTGAGGTGGAGTTTAGTTGGCTCCGTCGGCCTTGGCGAAGCGGATGGTGTAGTCTCCGATGCGTTGGCCCTGGGCGAGGCCGACTGTGATGTCGGAGCGGTAGTGGATGCCTCCGTAGAGGCGGGACATGGCAGCTTCTTGCGCTTGCGCGTTGAAGTAGGTGGCGCCGCTGGGGAAGAGATACGACAGGACGTCGGCTCCTGCGGCGGAGAAGTCGGAGTGACCGGAGACGTAGGAGGGGAAGTTGGGGAGGCCGGTTTGGGTTTTGATCTCGGGATCGAGTTGCGAGGGGCGCGGGTTGAAGTAGAAGTATTTCGTGTCCCAGCATGCGACTCCGGCGTCGTGCAGCGCCATGTTGAGCAGAGCGTAGACGCGGGCGGATCGGACTTCGCTGTAGCTGGCGGCGCTGATGTAGGGCGCGGCGATTGCGTCCCAGTGGCCGGGAGGCGTGGGAGTGCTGACTCCGTCGGCCCATTTGTAGACAGTGGCTAGCTGGTCGCGGCTGAGGTTGTTGACTGTGCTTTTTACCTCGGCGGTTTCGGTCTTCATCTGAGCGGACGAGGTGGATGGGGGCGGTGTGGCGCGCTCGTTCACGATGTCGGTTGGAGTGAGCATCCAGGCTTTGACCTGCCCGAAGAGGGGTAGCATGGGTGGGCGGGGTGGGCCGTCCTGGCTAATCCAGGGGATCTCTCCGCGTGCGGTGGCGCCGTCGGCCAATGCCTGCCAGATTGCAGAAGTGCCGCCGGCGGCCTTCATGCCATCGGTGGCGGCGCGTGCCGCGATGATGGCGGCGACTGCATTGCCCAGGGCTACTCCGGCGGCGATGTCGCTGGGGGAGGCCCGGCCTGAGAGGAGTGCGGCTTGTTGCTGCTCGGCTGCTTTGGCGTTGATCTCGTCGACCGAGGTTGGGAAGAGGAGAGTCAGCAGGACGGTGTTGACCGCGGATTCAACGGCGTCTTCAGAGGGATACGACGGTACGTTGGTGGTTGGCATCAGCGACTGGATGCTGCTGTCTACTTTGGAAGGCGATGGGCGGTTGTAGAGGAACTTGTAATACCAGGCGACCTTCAATGCTTCGTACTGCGCGACGGCCACGTTACTGTAGGCGCGCACGGCGTAGGGTGGATTGCTGAAGGGATACTGCGGATTGGCGAAGGGATTCGCGGGATTGGGGACGGGGTAGCTTCCGTCGGGGTTTGGGGAGGGCGGAAGATCGGAGCGGGCGACCAGCTCGCGCATGATTTCGTTCCAGCGCAGGACTCCGCCGCTGCTCCAGTAGGTGATGGCGGTCTTTTGCGCGTCGGTGAGATTGGCCTGGCCGGACTTGATGGTTGCGAGCTCGGATTGGTAGGCGGGATCGCCGGTTGCGCCGGGTGCGGTGACGGAAACCTGAGTGGGGCCGGTGAGGACGATCATCTTCCATGAGCCGGCGTTGGCGTCGATGTTTGCGGGCGTGAGGGCGGGGAGGACCTCGGTTGATGCAATGTCTTTACTGCAGCTGGAGCTGGAGAACGCGAGAGCGAAGAAGACCGCAAGCGAGAGGAGTCTGGGGAGGTTATTCGTTTTCGGGATCATGGGGTGGCTCGCTTTTCGAAGGAGAAGGTGTACATGAGGCCGGTCGTGATGGTGTTTGCCTGTCCGACGTTGCGGCCCTGAAAGGTGTTGGAGTAGAGGAACCAGTACTGCAGGTTCTTAAGCTTCGGGACGGGGACTTTCAGTGTTGCTCCGGCTTTGGAGAAGTTCACGCGGTTGGAGACGAAGGGCGCGTCCTGGGGGCGGATGTCTCCTCCTCCGCGTGTCTGCTGCTGGGAGTAGTTGCCCACGATCTCGAGATTGTTTTTGCGATAACCGACGCTGGTGCCGAAGTTGAACTGATTGGGCATCGCGACTTCGTTGCTGAGAAAGAGCTGGCCATTGGTGTAGTAGAAGGGCCGGTCTAGCGTGACGTTGCCGCGAAAGGTGTAGGCGGCGGTGCCGTTGATATAGAGGCCGCGCTGACCGAGATAATTCAATGTCGCGCGTCCTGAGATGGTTTTGCTATTGGCGCCGAGCGATAAAGGCTGCAGGTCGGGCGTGTAATTCGTCATGGGAATGGTGCCGTAGAGAACGCCGATGGCCCGCAGCGCGCCGTGATGTCCGACGGGCAGGCTGATTGCCTTGAACTTTACTGCGAGGGCGAGGTCCTGAAAGCCGGCTTGTCCGTGGAGAACGCCTTGACTGGCGTTAGTCCAGACGTAGGGCACGTTGATGATGGCGTCCAACCAGTTGGTGATGCCGTAGTTGGCTGCCATAGTGAGGGATTGCGTGGTGACGGTTCCGATGTTTCCGTTAACGCGCTCGAGGCTGCCCTCCCAGTAGTGGTCCCAGCTGTCGTGGCTGTAGAGCGCGCCGGCGCAGAGGGTTTTGTTGGCGAGCATGATGCCGTCGTCGATCGTTTGAGCGTGCAGCGATGGGCAGAGCGGGAGGAGAAGAGCGAAACAGATTGAGGCGAGAATTTTTCTGTGGAGTTTGTGTCTGCTTCTGCTGACGAGGGAAATCATGGTCTTTCTCCGTGTCTGTGGAGGAGGTGCACAGACGGAACCATGCGAACTCCTGAGCTTCGGAGTTGTTGCGTCACAGGTTCTGTCTTCCTGTAGTTCTGGCTTCCGAAAAAAATTCAGTTGATTGGTCTGGAGGAGTCTACGTGTGCGGTCACAGGCTGTCGTGAGTACAAGGGATGGTTTTTTGGTCAACCATTTGGGGGAGGAGTTTGTTTCTGCTGATTATTCGGTGGAGAGCGGTTGGGCGCAGTCCTTCGCTCGTTTGAGGAGGAGGTCGCGCTCGCGGGTGTTGCGGGTTAGGGTCGCGGCTCGTTCGAATTCGGTGCGGGCTTCGTTGTGACGGTTTAGTTTGGTGAGCAGATCTCCTCTTACGCTGGGTAGCAGGTGGTAGTTCTTTAGCGTTGGCTCGTTGGTCAGGGTGTCGACCAGGTCGAGACCGGCCTGCGGGCCCTGGGCCATGGAGACGGCTACGGCTCGGTTGAGTTCGATGATGGGGGATGGGGTGGTTTGGGCGAGGGTGGCGTAGAGGGCGGCGATGCGGGGCCAGTTGGTGGCTTCGGGAGTGGCGGCTCGGGCGTGGCAGGCGGCGATGGCGGCTTGGAGGGTGTAGGGGCCTTGGGTGTTTTGATCGTTGGTTAGTTGTTCGGCTTGCGCGAGGGCGGCGAGGCCGCGGTGGATCAGGAGTTGGTCCCAGTGGGCTCGGTTCTGGTCGAGAAGGAGGATGGGTTCGCCGGTGGAGGTGGTGCGGGATTTGGAGCGGGAGGCCTGGATCTCCATGAGGGCTGCGAGGCCGTGGACTTCGGGTTCGGTGGGCACGAGGTTAGAGAGGATGCGGCCGAGGCGGAGGGCTTCTTCGCAGAGGGTGGGGCGGAGCCAGTCTTCGCCGGCGGTGGCGGAGTAGCCTTCGTTGAAGATCAGGTAGATGACATTGAGGACGGAGGCGAGGCGGGCTTCGAGTTCGGGGCCGCGGGGGACTTCGAAGGGGACGCGGGATTCGGTTAGGGTGCGTTTGGCGCGGACGATACGCTGGGCGATGGTGGACTCGGGGAGGAGGAAGGCGCGGGCGATCTCGGTGGTGGTGAGGCCGCCGAGCATGCGGAGGGTGAGGGCGAGCTGGGCTTCGGTGGAGAGGATGGGGTGGCAGGAGATGAAGACGAGGCGTAGGAGGTCGTCGCCGACGTTGTCGTCGATCGCGGTGACGTAGTCGGGCACGGCCTGCTCCTTTTCTGCGATCTCGGGGGCGAGTTGCGCTAGTTTTTGTTCGAGGCGGGTGTTGCGGCGGAGGTGGTCGATGGCGCGGTGCTTTGCGGTAGCCATGAGCCAGGCGCCGGGGTTGTCGGGGATGCCGGACTGGGGCCACTGCTCGAGTGCGGCGACGAGTGCGTCCTGGGCGAGGTCTTCGGCGCGGGCGATGTCGCGGACGAGGCGGGTTAGGCCGGCGATGAGGCGCGGGGATTCGATTCTCCAGACGGCGTCGATGGCGCGGTGGGTCTCGGCGCTTCGGGTGTCTTCGTTGGTAGTGTCTGGGCGATGAGTTTCCGGGGCCACGGCTCCGATCACAGCATCTTTGTGCGGATGGCGCAAGCGGTGGAGCTTCTCTGAGGTTTAGAAGTTCTTCTTCTCCTTTGGAGCTAGGGATTTGATGACGAATGCGAGTATTGCGGCATTAAATTGCCCAGGTCTTTGCAGGGGAGCGAAATGACTCACTTCGTCCAAGATGACTAACTCCGCTTCCGGAATATTGCGAGCGAGATATTCTGCGTGTTCGCGCTTGATGAATTCGTCGTGTTCGGCTTGAACGATCGCGACCGGGACGGCAATCTGAGCCAAGTCGTGTGCGGAGTAGTTGGGTTGTGTTTTCTGCATCAGGCTGACAGCTTCGACGAATGTCTTAAACTGGTCGGGCGTGGTTGAGAGGTGGGCGTAATCCTTCGCGTGCCGGCTGAAACAGCGGTCAAGGATCGGACTGGGTTCCAATTGTTTCACTCCGCTCGGGTCCATGTTGCAGGCGAAGAAGAACACGCTGGCAACGCGCGCGGGAGCTTTCGAGGCGAGGACCAGAGCGGTGCAGGCGCCGTCGCTCCATCCAACGAGGCTTGCTGTTTCCAGGTGCAATGCATCCATTACTGAAAGGACGTCGGAAGCCATCAGCTCGTAGCTGTAGGGTTGCGAGTCGCGCGTGCTGCGGCCGTGACCGCGGCTATCGATCAGAACGGCACGATAGCCGCTTCGGACCAGCGCTGGAACTTGATGGCCCCAATTGCTGCTGTGGCCGAGACCACCATGCAGCAGAATTACGGGCGAGCCAGAACCGTAGGTTGCGTACCAGATGCGTGCTCCATCGTGTTCGAGGTAGCCCTGAACGTCTGCGGGGGGCAACGGTTCGGCTCCTCCTGCTTCGAACTTGCTGAGGTCGTCGTCGTGAACTTCCATTTCGATCTCCATCAATAGGTTTCAGGATCAGGAGGCCTGCCGCTAAGGTTCGATCGACAACTCCAAAAGTGGAAGCGGCGTTCCGCTCTTCAACGATGCGGAGGAGGGAACGCCGTGCTGCCGGGTGACGAAGGTGCGTTAGGGTGCGGGCGATTCGTCGTAGACCTGGCGAATTTCGACTTCGCCATCGCCGGCAATGTTCATGAATTGTTTGGTAAAGGCCACGGCCTCGTCTTTGGACTTTGTATGGATCAGGGCGAAGCCGCCGACGATCTCCTTCGCCTCGGCGAAGGGGCCGTCGGTGACTTTGAATTGGCCGTTGGTCCTGCGGATGCGCGCGCCGAGTGGCGTGGGCAGACAGCCTTCGGTGGCGAGGAGGATGCCGGATTTGAAGGACTCTTCGATCAGTTTTCCCATTTCGGCCATCTCCTCCTGTCTGGGAGGTGTGCCCTCGGGTTTGGCGGGTTTGTAGAGGCATAGAAATCGCATGTTGTTTCTCCTTGATTTTTTTGGATGACTGCTCTCGGTGCGGTTTTGGCCGGACTGAAGGGGTTGCTCTGTGAATGTGTCGAATGGAGTTGCATGAGATCGACGCGGGATTGAAATTTTCGGTTTATTTTTTTTGGCTGACCTGACGGCGGAGGCGCTGGTCCTGTTCCATGAGCTCCGTGGTCATCTGCGAGCCAAAGTCTTCGGCTTCGTAGACGGGGCGGATTTCGACCTCGGCGCCGGGACCGAAGGGGCTGCGCTTGAGCCATTCGACGGCCTCTTCGATGGAACGGACCTGCCATATCCAGAAGCCGGCGACGAGCTCTTTCGTTTCGGCGAAGGGGCCGTCGGTGATGGTAGGTTTGCCCGCAGTGAAGGTGACGCGCTTGCCTGCGGAACTGGGCTTGAGGCCTTCGCCGGCGAGCATTACGCCTGCTTTGACGAGTTCTTCGTTGAACTTGCCCATGTTGGCGAGGAGTTCGGTGCTGGGGAGGACGCCTGCCTCTGAATCTTTGCTTGCTTTGACGAATACCATGCAACGCATTCTTGTTTCTCCTTTTGTTTTCAGTCAGAGCCGGGCCTTGTCCAGCTCTCTACTCTGACGTCGAAGATGGATGGTCGCGATCGACACAGGGTTCAAGTTTTTTTTGCGGCTTCCATTGTCGCTTATGGGAGAGGGCGGGAGGGCTGGAGTGAGGCAGGAGATCGCTGCGTGTTCGTGTACCTGCGGAGGAAAGGAAGGTACACTCGATGCATCGCCGTGATCGGTTGGGCCTCGCGGGAAATTTTTTGATGGAGTAAGACTATGTCGACATATGCTGGTTTCTGGAGCCGTTTTGAGGAACGGGTTGCGCCGTTCAATCTTTTGCAGCACCCGTTTTATCAGGCGTGGTCGAAGGGTGAGCTGACGCGTGAGGATCTGCGGGAGTATGCCGCGGAGTACTGGCATCATGTGTCGGCGTTTCCGACTTATCTGAGTGCGCTTCACTCGCGGCTGCCGGATGGCGAGACGCGGCGGGAGGTTCTGCGCAATCTGGCGGAGGAGGAGGGGGTGGATGCGGCTACGGCGCGTCCGCATAGCGATTTGTGGATGGATTTTGCTGAAGGGATGGGTGCTTCGCGCGATGAGGTTACAGGGCGTGCGGTGCAGCCGGAGATGACGGTGCTGGTCGCAACCTTCCGCGAGCTGATGCACGAGGAGAAGGCTTCGTCGGCGATGGCGGCGTTGTATGCATATGAGTCGAAGGTGCCGGCGATTGCATCGACCAAGGCTGAGGGGCTGGCTGCGCACTATGCGACTGAGGGTGCGGCGGCGCGGTACTTCACGCTGCATCAGACGGCAGATGTTGCGCATGCGAGTGTGTGGCGGGAGTTGATCGATAAGGAGCTGGCTGCTTCGCCTGAGGCGGAGGAGGCGGCTCTGGCTGCGGGCGAGCGTGCGGCGAAGGCGCTTTGGGTTGCACTGGATGGTGTGGAGCGGCAGCGGACCGCCGTGAATTAAGTTCGCAGATGGATGTTGGTTGTGGTGCCTCTGACGAAATAGAGGGGTTCTTCCCATTCGACTTTCGCTCAGGGTCAGAATGACAACTCTAAATAAATTGCTTTTAGCAAAGGACCGGGTGAAGGACTGCCTGGTCCTTTTCTTTGTGCGTTATATCCGTATTGCCGGATTTCTGGTGGGTTGCTGGCGCCAAAGTGTGACCTGCCGGAGGGCCTGAGCGAGAGTGTGAACAATGACGGTGGGTTTGCCGCTGCCGAAGCGCTCGATGGTGAGGTCGGGGGTCTGGTCGGGATCGTCTGGGGTGTTCCATAGGCCGATAACAATGCGGTTGTGGGGGAGGTGCAGGCGGACGCGCTGGCATATAGCGCGAGCCTGGGAAAAGGCGAAGGGAGGGAGGGCCGAGATGAAGATGACGGTGTTGGGCTCGTTGGCGAGCGATTCGAGAATCTCGGTGGAGACGGAGGCGTTGGGAAGGTGAAGGGTTTGATGGTGGGCCCGTTCCATGGTCTGGACGAGCATGTGGGTGGTGAGTTCGTCGGCCTGGTCGCTGGCGGAGATGCAGATGACGGCGAAGTCGCTTATCCGGGTGCGCGGCGGGAGAGGCTCCGGGGAGATGGCGCCGTTGGGTAATTCTTTCTGGCGGTAGTCGGTGAGTTCGGCGACCAGCTCGCCAATGCTGAGAAAGAAAAAGTTGCAGCGGACATCGTCGAGGGTTCCCTGGTGACGGTCCTGCTCGACGAGGGCGAGGGCAGGGATGAGGACGGAGTCGTAGAGTTCGACGAGGGGTTTGCCTTCGAGGAAGCGGTTGGCGACGGCGTGGGCTTCCTGCTGGTCCATGGCGTGGAGACGCTCGTAGAAGAGGGCTTCAGTGGAAAGCTCTGCGTCGGTACCGAGAAGCGTGTGAAGGAAGGATAGCTGGGGAACGTAGCGACCCATGACCACGATGCAGACGGTGAGTGGGGTGGAGAGGATAAGGCCGGGCCATCCCCAGAGAAGAGCCCAGAAGATGGCCATGGCGAGAAGGGCGAGGGAGGAGATGCCGGTGCGGGAGCTGAAGAGCCAGGGTTCGACGAAGTTGGTGGAGGTGAGTTCGAGGGTAAGGAAGAGGCCGAGGATGAGCAGTGGCTGGGACCAGGAGGAGAAGATTGCAACGGAGACGATGAGGGGGAGGATGAGGCTGGTCGCGGTGCCGACGTAAGGGATGATGCGGAGGATCGCGGCGAGCACTCCCCACAGGGTGGCGTTGGGCACGCCGATGAGGAAGAGGCCGAAGCCGAAGCAGATTCCGTAGGCTGCGTTGACTGCGGCCTGGAAGAGGAGGTATTGGCTGATGCGGGTGGCTGCATCCTGCAGGGCCTGAGTCATGACGCTGATGCGGCCCATGCCGGCGAGGAGCAGGATGCGGTGACGGAGGTCCTCGCGCTTCATCAGGAGGTAGATGGTGAAGACAATGACGACGCCGAAGGTTCCGATGGGGCGGAGGAAACGCATCAGGAGTTCGGTGGCGGACTGCAGCTGGCTGCGGTCGGGATTGATGACGCGGACAGGCTGGACCTGGGGAGGGGTCTGCTGAGGAGCGGGTGTGGCGGGGGTGGTGCCTTTTTCAATATCTCCGCTGATGTCATCGAGCGCTTTTGCGGCGTCTTCAATGGACTGTCCCGCGGAGGAGTGGACGGAGGCGATTTTCTTCTGGATGCTGAGGCGGTAACCGGGAAGGTTGAGGGCGACGTTCAGGAGTTGGCGGGCGACGACGTATCCCACTCCGGAGATGATGGTGAAGGCGAGGATGCCAGTGATTGCGACTGCGAGAACGCGGGGAACACGGCGGGACTCAAGGCGGCTGACAGCGGGCGCCAGCAGAAACGAGAGCGTGAGGGCGAAGGCGAACGGGACGAGAAGCTCGCGGGCGAAGTACAGGATCAGGACGGTGACCGCGAGCACGAGAAAGGGTCCAATCCTGGAAAACTCGGTGCTTCGAGGAAGCGACATGGGACCTCGCGGAGCCTGATGAATCGAGTGGCTTGTCCGGGCAAGAATACATCAAGGCGAGGCGGTTGACCGAGGGCGGGGTGAGAGGAAGCAGAGTTGGTTGCGAGGGGGCGAGACGGGGGTTGGAGACGCGGGAGTTTTTTCGACTCAGCCTCTCGCGATGAAACCGCGAGAGGCCCGCTCAAGATAACCCATCTTCTAACAGTAATCAATTTACGTTCCACCTAGAAGTGGCGGGAGATGGTGGCGATGACGGTGTAGTCGGCGAAAAAGGCATCGCCATTCTTGGTGTTGTTCTGGATTTCGGGGACGCTGGGCGGCCGGTTGCGATAGAGAGCCCAGGGACCATTGACCGAAATGATGGTGCGGTGGAAGTTGTACATGACGCCGGGGTCGAGCGAGACGATGGTGCCGGGGCGGCGAAAGCCGTCGCTGTTGCCAATAAGGTCGCGCACGGGGACGCCTTCGCCGCGAACACCCAGGCTGAACGCGAGGCCACGCACCCTGGGCACACTCTGCGAGACGCCGGTGCGAAAGAGATATTGATCGGTGACGGAGAGGACGCTTTGCCCGGGCTGAGAGCGAAAGCTGGGGACGCCGTTGGTGTTCGCGGGATTGAAGAGGTAGAGTCCCTGAGCGTAGAGGTTGGAGCGGCGCCATAGGGGTTTGTAGGCCTGCGAGCCGAGGACGAATCCCCAGCCACCGTCGCCCGGCTGCAAGGATTGGTCCGCCGTGGCCTTGATGGTTTTTCCCTTGTAGAGAGCAGAGCCGGTGGCGCCTTCGATGCCCGAAGGAATTTTGAGGGAGGCGCTGACGGCGATGTTTCCACCATTTTCGCTGGGAGGCCGGATGATCCAGGACTGAGCCCCGATGGTGACGTCGCCGAGCCCACTGACCTGAAAGATGCCTGAGGGAGGGTAGAGCTGATTGCGAGTTCCGTCATATACAGGGACGTCGGCAATGAGGCTCCAGCGCGGGGAGATGCGATATTCGAGGCCGATGTTGAAGATGTTCTGGTGGTTTTCGGTAGCGTTGGCGCGGGGGATCTCGGCGTCGCCGACGAAGTACTTGTTGGAGTTGAAGACGCGGTAGCCGATGGCGACGGTGAGGTTGTGGATGGAGAATCGGCTGGGAGCGGCCGGCGTGTCGAAGGTGATGAGCTGACCCATCACGCGCTGGTTTGCGTGGGCGGCGACGCATCCTTGTGCGGAGGCGCTGCTGGAGCAAACTATTGTTGCTGCGACGGTAACAAAAAGGAAGAGCTGAACTGCATATTTCATGGCAACCTCGCGGTACTGGTCTCGAAAAGATCAACTTCAGTTACAGAAAGACAGGGATAAGGGATGGAGCGATCACTCTACTGTGGAGACCGGACAATCGTCATCGGTCTAAGGGTGGAGATTTGTCTCCACTCTTTAACGAAGGCGGCCTGTCCTCCTGCGGGGGGCGAACACGTCTGCGGATATTGGGCTGAAGATAGATTTGTGTTTGCTGCAGGGAGAGGCCGTGTAGGCTATAGGCCGAAGCATTCCTTCTGGAGGGTTCGATGGTTTTGACGCGGTTGCCGGATGCGAAAGAACGGCTTGCTCTGGGACAGCAGTGCCGCAAACGGATGCGGCGCCTGGAACATAAGATCTGGAAGGCGAAGGATCGACGGGAGAACCCGCTTGCGCTGCTGGAGGCGTCGACGCGAGGGCGGGTGCCGAAGCTGGTGGCGTTGAAGAACGAGTTGATGGCGGCTTCGCCGTTTGCGTACTTTCGCGGGGCGGTCCCGGTGATGGCGTATGACCTGTCGCTGATCCCCAATACCGGAATTCGCAATCAGCTGTGCGGCGATGCGCATGTGCGGAACCTGGGGGCTTATGCGGCGCAGGATGGACGGCTGGTCTTCGACATCAACGACTTTGACGAGACCATCGTTGGACCGTTCGAGTGGGACGTGAAGCGGATGGCGACAAGCCTGGTTTTGGCGGGGCGTTCGGCCGGGGTGAAGAATCTGCACTGCCGCGAGGCGTCGGCGATATTTTTGGAGCGCTACCGGACAAGCATGGCGATGTTTGCGCGGATGCCGGTGCTGGAGGTGGCGCGGTATCAGGTGCATCGACTGCAACATGTGGCGTCGGTCGAGGAGATTCTGCGGATGGCGGAGCGGGCGACGCCGATGCATACGCTGTTGACGCTGACCGAAGTGGAGGGCGGCGGGGCTAAAGCGTCGGCGGCGAAGGGTGCGAAAAAGGCGGCGAAGGGGAGCGAGGCGAAACCGCCGGGCGGGGAGAAACTGACCAGGGAGAAGCAGCGGCGGGTGTTCAAGACTCTGCCGCCGCGGCTGACGCGAGTGACAGGGGAGGTCGCCGAGAAAGTGCTGGGCTCGCTGACGAAGTACGCCGAGAGCCTGCTGCCGGAGCGGAGGCACTTTCTGGCGCAGTATCGGCCGGTGGACGTGGCGTTCAAGGTGGTGGGGACGGGATCGGTCGGGTTGCGGGATTACTGCGTTTTGATGGAGGGTAACGGGGCGAAGGACCCGCTGTTTCTCCAGATCAAGGAAGAGGTTGCCTCGGGATATGCGCCGTATGTTGCGCCGGCGGCTCGTAAGGAGAGACAGCATCAGGGACGCCGGGTGGTGGAGGGAGAGCGCGCGATGCAGTTGCAGTCGGATCCGTTTCTGGGGTGGACGACGATGGAGGGGCGGGACTATCTGGTGCGGCAGTTGAACGATCATAAGGCTTCGATTCAGCTGGAGAGCCTGAGGGCTGTTGCGCTGCTGGAGTATGCAGCAGTGTGTGGCGAGATGCTGGCGCGTGGACATGCGCGGGCGGGGGATTGTTTGATGATCGCGGGGTATCTGGGGAGATCGACGCGGTTTGATGAGGCGGTGGGGGCGTTTGCGGAGGCCTATGCGAACCAGACGGAGGTCGACTGGAAGCAGCTGGTGGGCTCGATAAAGAAGACCCAGAAGAAGGCTGCGGCGAAGAAGAGCTAGGGTTTGTCTTCTTGCAGAAGAACCACTTACCCGCAAGAGTTTTAGGACTATACTGGCCACCTGCAACTGCGAGGAAGTATGGCTACGAGACGACAGGGAGACCCGCCGACGCTCTCACTCAGCTTGCCGAGCAGGAACAGCCCAGTCGAGACACTCGACTCGCCCATCTTAGCGGTTTCCTGGATGACAACTTCCCTGATGACAACGGCGCCGCCTTTCGGACAGGCGAGTCTGCATGTGGCCGGAACCGCATCCTTCGCCCTATGATTGGCCAAACCATCTCACGCTACTGCATCGTTGAGAAGTTGGGCGGCGGCGGAATGGGTGTTGTGTACAAGGCCGAAGACACCTCGCTGGGACGGTTTGTCGCGCTCAAATTTCTTCCTGACGACCTGGCCCGGGATCCGCAGGCTCTGGAGCGTTTTCGGAGAGAGGCGCGTGCTGCGTCCGCACTGAATCACCCCCACATCTGCACGATCTACGAGATTGGCGAAGAAGACGGCCAAGTATTTATCGCCATGGAGTTCATGGAAGGCGCCACGCTGAAACATCACATTGCCGGCAAGCCGCTGCCGCTGGAAGAGGCGCTGGAATGGGGGAGTGAGATAGCGGACGCGCTCAGTGCCGCACACAGCAAGGGGATCGTTCATCGAGACATTAAGCCCGCCAACATCTTTATCACCGAGCGCGGGCATGTCAAGATTTTGGATTTTGGTTTGGCAAAGTTGATGCCCGCTGACTGGGCCACGAATCTTTCAACGATGCCGACAGTCAGCCAAGCTGAACCGCTCACGCAACCGGGCGCTGTGATGGGCACCGCCGCTTATATGTCGCCCGAACAGGTGCGGGGCGCGGAGTTGGATGCACGCACGGATCTATTTTCCTTTGGCGTTGTGCTTTACGAGATGGTGACGGGGGTCCTCCCGTTTCGTGGCGAGACCGTTGGCCTGGTCGCGGAGGGGATTTTGAATCGTGCGCCAGTCGAGCCGGTGCGACTGAATCCTGATGTTCCTCCTAAGCTCGAAGAGGTGATCCGCAAGGCGCTGGAGAAAGACCGGAGGCTGCGCTATCAGAACGCCGCGGATATTCGTACGGATTTGCAGCGTCTGAAGCGCGATTCAGATTTGGGAGGTACAGCCGCTGCGACAGCCCCAGTCGAGTCGAAGCCCGGCACCAAATCAACACGATGGTGGATGGTGACTGGTGCTGCAGTGCTGGTTGTCGGATTGGCGGTCGGCGGCCGACTGCTTTTCCCGCGCAAAGTACATGCGCTGACAGACAAGGACACCATCGTGCTCGCGGACTTTACGAACACGACGGGAGACCCGGTGTTCGACGGCACACTGCGCCAGGGGCTCTCCGTGCAACTGGAACAATCACCCTTTCTGAGCATTATTACTGACCAGCAAATCCAGCAGACACTCGGCCTGATGGGCCAGCCAGCCGATGCAAAGCTGATACCAGCGACTGCGCGGGAGGTATGCCAGCGGACCGCGAGCGCCGCGGTGCTGGATGGTTCGATTGCGAAGATTGGCATGCAGTACCTGCTGACGCTCAGGGCAGTCAACTGCGAGAGTGGGAGAACGCTGGCGAGCACGGAGGCCCAGGCAACCGACGAGAACCATGTGCTTGAGGCACTTGGAAGCGTGTCTGTCGAGATTCGGAATAAGCTGGGCGAGTCTCTGAGCACAATCCAGAAGTTTGATACGCCTTTGGAGCAGGCGACGACACCCTCGCTTGAGGCCCTGAAAGCTTACAGTTCCGGCATGGAAGTCATGAGGACAAGAGGGTCGGAGGCGGCGATTCCTTTCTTCAAACGTGCCGTTGAACTCGACCCGAATTTTGCGGTGGCTTACGCATACCTGGGCATCATGGCAACCGATAGTCTTGAACCCAGCCTGTCTGTGGAATATCGCACCAAGGCCTATGAACTGCGCGATCGGACCAGTGAGGGTGAGAGGTATTGGGTCACCGCCGCCTACCATAAAGGAGTCTCCGGGGACATTCCAAAGGCCATAGAGGCCTGCGATCTTTGGATTCAGGCTTATCCACGCACAGAAATGCCACACACCTACCTGGCGGGAGCAGTTTTGCCCATCGTTGGACAATATGAGAGAGCAGCCGAAGAGGCCGCCGAGGGAATACGTCTGCGTCCTGACTTTGCCATACCCTACGCTTTCCGCATTCATGCGTACACCGCTCTCAATCGTTTCGATGAGGCGAAGGCCACCTACGCCCAGGCCCTTGAACGCAAATTACAGGCTCCCTTCCTCAATTTCGCCATGTATAACCTGGCATTCGCGCAGAACGATACGGCTGGGATGGCCCAACAAGTTGCAAAGCTTGAGCCCCTGCCGAGAAGGAGGGGTGGGCAGACAATGTTGTTTCTGGAAGGCGATACTGCCGCCTACTCCGGGCACCTTAAAGACGCCCGGGAGCTTTCCCGCCGCGCGATGGATGGCGCCCAACGCGCAGGAGAGAAGGACGCACTCGCACTCTACTCTGTCACCTCCGGACTGAGAGAAGTCTGGTTCGGCAACACCGACGAAGCCCGGCGACACGCCAATTTGGCATTGAAGCTCTCAACCACCCGCGACGTGCTGTATTTTGCTGCGCTGGCGTTTGCCTACTCCAGGGATGATGCGCAGGCGAAAGCGTTGGCCGACGATCTGCACAAAAGGTTTTTGGAAGACACACTTGTGCAGTTCACTTATCTGCCGAGCGTCCGCGGAAGGCTTGCGCTCAATAAAGGAGATGCCTCTGACGCCATTAAGGGTCTTGAGGCCGCCGTACCTTATGAGCTTGGGGGATCGAGAGCCACTGACTTGGACTGGAACGCGATGCTTCCAGTCTTTGTCCGTGGCGAAGCCTATCTAGCTGCGCGTCGGGGTAGCGAGGCCGCCGCCGAGTTCCAGAAGGTCCTCGCCCATCGCGGCCTTGTCTTGAACCGGCCCATCGGTGCGCTTGCCCATCTTGGCCTCGCCCGCGCCTACGTACTACAGGGCGATACTGTCAAGGCCAAGGCTGCCTATCAGGATTTCCTTACGCTATGGAAGGACGCGGACCCGGATATTCCTGTACTTAGACAGGCGAAAGCAGAGTACGCGAGGTTGCAGTAGCACGCGGAGCCTGCGTGAGCCGTACAGCGAAGCTCTGTCCACGGAGATGTTTGTAACGGCGCCTGCGTCGTCGCCTCTAAATCCGGCCCAACTCAGGATTGGAGGGCTGGGGTTGGCGTTCGCGCGGCGCGTTGGGCGAGGAGAAGGGCGATGAGGAGCATAGCGGCTGCGGTGTAGAAGGGTGTGCCGGGAATGTGAACGCCGGTGCTGATCGATTTGCTGAAGATGTAGGTGAAGAAGCCGGGACCGAGCAGGCCGGCGATACCGCGGAGGCTGTTGATCGCGCCCTGAAGCTGGCCCTGTTCGGAGGGGCTGGTCTTGCGGGAGAGAAGGCTCTGGGCGGCCGGCCAGGTGAAGGACATCATATTAAGCAGAGGGATGCCGAGCCAGAAGATAACTCCGGTTTTGGAGAGGCCGAACATAGAGTAGCCGATGGCTCCGCCGATGAGGCCGAGGGTCATGGCTCCGCGTTCGCCTAGCTTTGCGACCAGCGGCTTGACGAGCAGCGCGCCGTAGATTGCGGTGCAGACGCCGATGGTGGCGAGCGAGAAACCGACGGTACGGTCGGTCCAGTGATAGCGGTAGTCGGCGTAGATGACGTAGACGTTCATCAGCGATTGCTGGGCGATATAGCCGAGGAGAAGGACGGTGGCGATGGCGATCATGCCGGCGTGGCGACGGAGAAGCGAGAGGGAGCCGACGGGGTTGGCGCGTGTCCATGAGAAGGGGCTGCGGTTCTCCAGCGAGAGGGATTCGGGCAGGACGAAGAGGCCGTAGAGGCCGTTGACGAGCGAGAGGCCGCCCGCAACCCAGAAGGGCAGGCGGGGGTTGATGTTGCCGAGCAGGCCTCCGACAGCGGGGCCGAGGATGAAGCCGACTCCGAAGGCGGAGTTCAACATTCCGAAGGCGGCGGCGCGGCGCTCGCGGGGTGTGACGTCGGCCATATAGGCCATGGCCGTGGGGATGCTGGAGGAGGTGATGCCGGAGATGACGCGGCCGAGGAAGAGCCAGTTGAGGGCGGGGGCCCAGGCCATAAGGAGGTAGTCGAAGCCGAGCCCGAAGTTGGAGAGCAGGACGACGGGGCGGCGGCCGAAGCGGTCGGAGAGCGAGCCGATGATCGGGGAGCAGAAGAACTGCATGAGGGCGAAGACGGTGCCGAAGAGGCCGAGCATTTTGGCCGCGCTGGAGGTGTCGCCGTGGAGAAAGCCTTCGATGAGACGGGGGAGGACGGGGGCGATCATGCCGAGGGCGAGCATGTCGAGGGTGACGGTGAAGAAAATAAAGGTGGCTGCGGCTCGGCGTCCCTTTGGAGGATGGGGGGTAAGGGTTTCGTCCAGGCCGACGAGCTCGGGCTCGGTCAGCAGAGGGTTGGGCGCGACAACCGGCCGGGGCGGATTTTGCGTCGAATCTGGCATGTTTGCAGGGGGTGCGAGGGGCCGATTGAGCGCTAGTTTACGTGAGTTTTATGGTGGATTCTTGGAGATTTCGGCGTTAATTTATGCCGTACTGAGTCCTTACGGGTTAGGGTACGTCTGAACCAGAAGGCGCCCGAAATCGGCCCGGAGATCTCTCGTGATCGTGTTCTACTTCAGACGCGGGATTGGATCGTGATTTTCTTGGACAGTGCGGGAGTAAAGATTTGATGGGTGTTGGAAGAGGTGCGGTGGTATGGATCGGTCTGCTGGCGGTGGGAGCGGTGCGGGCCCAGAGCGCGGACGTTGCGCCGAGTTCGGATGCTGCGCGGCGAATTGTGGACACGATGCTGACGCATGAGGGCGACCCTGCGGGACATCGCCTTAAGTACATGTATCTCTCCGAGGAACGGTCGGAGAGGACCGGTGGCCACGTTTGGTTAGAACGTGTGGTCGAGACTCCGATGGGGAAGGTACGGCTTCTGGTTGCCGAGGATGGGAAGCCGTTGAGCGCAGAGCAGCAGGCGGAGGAGAAAGCGCGATTGACGGAAATTGCGGCGCATCCCGATGCATTTCAAAGGCGCGAACAGGCGATGAAGAACGACGAACAGCATGCCGAACAGATGCTGGCGTTGCTGCATAAGGCATTTCTGTTTGACGAGCCTCATCCTGAGGGCAGCGATTTGAGGATAGGGTTCCGGCCGGATCCTGCGTACCAACCGAAGACGATGGAGGAAAAGGTGTTGCATTCCATGTCGGGTGCGGTGCTGGTCGATGAGCGGACGAGTCAGCTTCACCGGGTCGAAGGAAAGATTCCTGCGGATGTGAACCTGGGGTATGGTCTGCTCGGGACGATCCACGCCGGAAGCAGCTTCAGCACCGAGCACGAGATGGAGCAGGGCGGCGAGTGGAAAGAAGCTCTGGCGAATACGGCGATCGAAGGCAAGGCGATGCTCTTTAAAGAGATTGGCCGGAACGCACACGTGGTGCATCGCGAATTCCAGCGGATGCCGGACGGCATCGACGTGGCCGAGGCGGTGGCGTTGCTGGTGCGGTAAATTGGTCTGCTAGACTGCCTTTCATGCGATATAACAGCTTGCGTGTTGGACTTTGTCTGCTGACCTTGTGTGTTTTGCCGATGGGTGGATTTGGCCAGAAGCGAGCCATGGTGCTCGACGACCTGGCGAAGCTGGTGAATGTAGGTGGGCCGCAGGTTTCGCCGGATGGGAAGTGGATCGCCTATACCGCCTCGCATGTGGATGTGGGCGAGGACAAGAATGTCTCCGAGCTTTGGATGGTGAGCTGGGATGGCACGCAGGATGTGCATCTGACCTATGGGCCGGAGGGTGCGGGATCGCCGCGTTGGAGTCCGGATGCCCAGTGGCTGGCGTTTACGTCGTCGCGGCCGGGCAAGGCGAAGGGTTCGCAGGTGTGGCTGCTGGATCGGCGTGGGGGTGAGGCGAGTCAGCTCACTGAGGTGAAGGAGGACCTGGCGGATTATCGTTGGTCGCCGGATTCGAAGCAGATGCTGCTGACCCTCAAGGCGAAGGAGGAACCTGAGGCGAAGGAGGGTGCGAAGCCTGCGCCGCCGAAGCCGATCGTGATTGATCGTTACCACTTCAAGCAGGATATTCAGGGGTATCTGTCGGCCAAGCGCGATCATCTTTTTCTATTTGATATTGCGACGAAGAAGCTGACGCGGCTTATTGGGGATGACAAGACAGAAGACAAGTATGACGAGCGGCAGGCAGAGTGGTCGCCTGATGGGAAGTGGATTGCGTATGTGAGCAATCAGGAGGGGCCTGATCCGGACCGGTCGAATAACTCGGATGTGTTTGTGGTCGAGGCGAAGGGTGGGGCGGGAACCAACGGCGTTGCTGCGCCGAAGAAGCTGACGAGTTTTTCGGGAGTGGATGGCGGGCCGCTGGCGTGGAGTCCGGATAGTACGACGATTGCTTATCGGCAGGGTGTTTCGCAGCGGTACTCGATCTATGACATGCAACGGTTGGCGGTGGTGCCGGTTGCGGGTGGCGCTCCGGCGGTTGTGGCGGGGACGGCGGAGATGGGGACGGGGGCTCC
>DATMPD010000155.1:0-5093 GCA_035567955.1 Edaphobacter sp. | reverse complement strand
GACGATGATATTGGCCATTGCAAGCGGAAGCAGAAACTTCCAGCCGAAGCTCATGAGCTGGTCGTAGCGGAAGCGGGGCAGCGTACCTCGCACCCAGATGTAGAGCAGAAGAAAAAAGAGCACCTTGACCACGAACCAGAGAATGGGAAAGATCGCGGCAAGGATTGGCCCGCCGAAGTCGTCAGGCAGGAGATGGCCAAGCGGGCTGGAGGCGCCGCCGAGGAAGAGCAGCGTGGCGACGCAGCTGACGGTGATCATGTTCGCGTACTCGGCCATGAAGAACATCGCGAACTTCATCGAGCTGTACTCGGTGTGGTAACCGGCGACCAACTCGGATTCGGCCTCTGGCAGGTCGAAGGGCGCTCGATTAGTTTCGGCGTACGCGGCCATCAGATAGATAAAGAAGGCGACGAACTGCAGGCCGCCGAAGACGTTCCATGAAAGCGCTCCGTGGGCGCTTTGGCTATTGACGATGTCGCGCAGGCTGAGCGATTGAGCGCGAAGGACAACACCGACCAGCGAGAGGCCAAGCGCGAGCTCGTAGCTGATCATCTGCGACGTGGCGCGAAGGCTGCCGAGCAGGGCAAACTTGTTGTTCGACGACCAGCCCGAGAGTGCGATGCCGTAGACGCCGATCGAGGTGATGCCAAGAATAACGAGCAGGCCGATGTTGAGATCGGCAACGTTGAACATCTCGACGCCCACGCCATTTACCGTAACCCTCTGCATTCCGCCGAAAGGAACGACGGCGATGGAGATCAGCGCGCAGGTCAGCGCGATGATAGGGGCCAGAATAAAGAGAGGACGCTCGGAAGCCATCGGCATCAGGTCTTCCTTGAGGAAGAGCTTGATGCCGTCGGCGAGCGGCTGCAGCAGACCGAAGGGGCCGACGCGGGAGGGTCCCCAGCGGTTCTGGATGCGGCCCAGAACCTTGCGCTCCAGCAGCACCGTGTAGGCGACCGCCGTCAGGGTAATGACCAGGACGACCAGGACCTTGAGGATGCTGAGCAGCAAAAATGTCTGGAATTCAGTGAGGTGGATCATTTTAAGCTTTCGACTCTGTGCTCTGAGCTCTGAGATTTTTGACTACTGACCTTATTTTGAAGCTGGTTCCTTTAGTCGGCTGCGGTTTCGATCTGTGTAAGTCCGGTGGGTGGACGAAGGCTCTCGTTGTGCTGCAGGTCGGAGAGCATGGCGGAATACCGGCCGAGTGTGCCCGAGGTAAAGAGAGAATCGTTCGCGGGGAGGACAAGGTCGCGGCGGCTGCCGATCTGGACGAGAGGAGCAGGGGCGGCTGGCTGCAGGTGCTGGTCGTTTCCGGAGAGAAGCTGGAGGCGCAGCAGGTTGTAGCCGGGCACGAGCCGCTGGATCTCATCCAGAATCGCAAATGGATCGAAGGGGCTGAGCTTCGGCTCGAGGTTATTCGCCGTCAGCCACACGGCGTGGCGATCTGCCTCGCCCGACTGCGCACCGCGAGACTGGCCCATGTCGGCGCGGAGCCCCTTTCCAAAGGGGACGAGCTGGTGCATATTCGCGCCCATCTTGTCTGCGATGCGGACGATCATCTCGAAGTCAGTGCGAACACCGGCGCGGTCTCCGGCCTTGTTGACGAGTTGAAGGTCGCCGTAGCTGTTGCTGACAGAGCCGGATTTTTCGTAAAGGTTCGCGGCGGGAAGGATGACGTTGGCGACCGCTGCGGTTTCGGTGAGGAACATGTCCTGCACCACAACAAACGTGTCTTTAAGGGTTTCCGGATCGACTCCGTAGCGGGCGATGGGATTGGAGCCGACGACGTAGAGTGCGGAGAGCTCGCCTTTGCCTGCCGCCTCGAAGATTTCCAGAAGGTCGCGGCCAGGTGCGCTGGGAGTGTTGTACTCGGCGAACGTTGTGTTGTCTGCAAGTGGGGTATAGCCGGGCAGCATGTCGGGAAGCAGACCCATGTCGGCTGCGCCGCGAGAGTTGGCATAGTCGGAGAGGAGTGCGAACTTGGCGCCGGGTATCGTGAGGCCGAAGTCGATTAGCGCTTTGAGATCTTTACCGCGCAGCTCAGAACCGATAAGAATGAGAAGTTTTTCTTCCGCTTTGACGGCGTCTCGAAAGGCGCTGAGAGCGTTGACGTCTGCGGCTGCCTCACTCGCTGATGCGGCATTGCCCGCAAGGTACGACGCGAAGGCGCTGTAGCCGAACGGCGCAACACGAAGGAAGGACTTTGCCTGGCGGCGGAGCTTGATCTCGGCTGAGTTTGCGACGTAGAGACGGCCGCGGTTGTTGCGCACGTTGGTGCGGATGTTCCACGCAGTGCCCGGGGCCTGGATGGTTGGGTCGCCGCCAACGACAAGGATCGCAGGTGCGGTCAGGGTGTCGCGGAGGGAACCGGTCCGATCCTTTTGTCCCGCAAGTGCCTGGGCGAAGGAGACGTAGTCGGCAGTGCGATGGTGGTCGATGTTGTTTGTGCCAAGGACCGTGCGGGCGAACTTCTGGAGGAGGTAGGCCTCTTCGTTGGTGATGCGGTTGCTGCCAATGACGCCGATGGAGCCACCGCCGCGCGTGTCACGGCGTTCGCGGAACTCCTTGCCGACGTAGTCGAGCGCGACCTCCCAGCTTACGGGTTTGAACTCCCCGTTAGGCTGGCGGACCAGGGGCTGGGTGATGCGGGTTTCGTTGTTGGCGAAGTCGAAGGCGTAGCGGCCCTTGTTGCAGAGGAAGTCGCCGTTGATCCCGGACTTGTCGCGGTTGTCGCCGCGGACGATCTCGCTGCCGTCAGAGGTCGAGCGCACGCCGAGGGTCGTTTTGCAACCATCACCACAGTGGGTGCAGATCGTGCCGACGTGATTCATCTCCCACGGGCGGGTCTTGTAACGATAAGTGCCGCTGGTAAGCGCGCCGACAGGGCAGGCGTCGATGCACATGCCGCACTGCTCGCAATCAACATGAGCGAGGTGGTCGGGCGACATCGCGGCCGGAATGTTGGGCGCGATAACGGAGGACGCGCCGCGGTTCTGGATGCCGAGGGCAAAGACGTCCATGCCCTCGCCGCACATGCGGACACAGCGGTAACAGAGGATGCAGCGCGGACGGTCGAAGTAGACAACCGGCGACCACTTCTGTTCTTCGCGGTGATTCTTCGGTTCGGCGTAGAAGCTGTCGGCCGCGCCGTACTTGAAGGTCATGTCCTGCAACTCGCACTCGCCCCCGGCGTCGCAGACGGGGCAGTCGAGCGGGTGGTTGCCGAGGAGCATCTGCAGGGTGGCCTTGCGGGCCTGGGCAATCTCGGGGGTTTCGGTCTGGACGACCATGCCCTCGGTGACCGGCGTGGTACAGGCGGTCTGGAGCTTCGGCATCTTCTCGATGCGCACGACACACATGCGGCACGCCGCCTGCAGCGAGAGGCCGGGGTAGTAGCAGAAGGCGGGGACCTCGATGCCCGCGGTCTTGCAGGCTTCGATCAGCAGCGTGCCTGAGGGGGCGGTGAGTTGTTTGCCGTCTACGGTGAATTTTACGTCAGCCATTTTTTAGTTTCCTTGCACGCGCTTTTCTTGCAGACCAAATTAGGATCACTCCCGTAAAAGCGAACGCGAAGATAAGTCCAGCCACTATCGTTTTGTAGCCGTCAGGTTTATAGATCAGCAGCAGAGCAACACAAAGAATCCAGATCAAAGTTGGGATTAGTCTAAGAGCTTGTGCCCAGAGCGGAACCTTCACGATTGCTGGTTGGGTTGCCATTTAGTGTCCTGCTCCGACGAGTTGCTCGACGGTGATGATGGGTGTCCCGGCCTTGTTGCCGGCGATATAGTCTTCAAACTCTTTGCGGAATTTCTTGACGAAACCGAGCGTCGGCATCGCAGCAGCGTCACCGAGCGGGCAGAACGTCCGGCCCATCATGTTTTCGGCAAGGTACTGGACGTTGTCGACATCCTTCCTTGTGCCGCCGCCGTTATAGACGCGGGTCAGTGTCTTCTTGATCCAATCCGTGCCCTCCCGGCAGGGAATACACCAGCCGCACGACTCGTGCTGATAAAACGCAATCGTACGAAGCGCAAATTCAACGATCGAAACCGTCTCATCGAGCACCACAATACCGCCAGACCCAAGCATCGTACCGGCCTTGCCCATCTGGTCGAAGTCGAGTCCAACGTCGATCTCGTCTGCGGTGAGCACAGGGCAGGAAGCGCCGCCGGGGACAACCGCCTTGAGTTTTTTACCGTCCTTGATGCCGCCCGCGACCTCATAGATCGCGCGCTTGAGGTTATAGCCCATGGGAAGCTCGTAGACACCGGGGCGCTCCACATGGCCGCTGATGCCAAACAGCCGCGTGCCCCCGTTGCGCTCACTTCCAAGCTTCGCGTAGGCCTCGCCGCCCATCAATAAAATATGAGGAGCAGACGCAATCGTCTCAGCATTATTGATCACCGTAGGTCCGCCATAAAGCCCAACCACGGCAGGGAAGGGCGGCTTGATACGGGGGACGCCGCGCTTGCCCTCAAGCGACTCCATCAAGGCGGACTCTTCGCCGACTTCGTAAGCGCCCGCGCCGGTCTGAGTGATGACGTCGAAGTCGAGGCCCGAGCCGAAGATATTCTTGCCGAGGAAGCCCTTCGCGTAGGCATCGGCTACAGCTTTTTCGACTATCTTCAGAAGGTACCGATACTCGCCGCGCAGATAGATGAAGCCAAGCTTCGACCCAATCGCCAGACCGGCGATCATGGTGCCTTCAATCACAGCATGCGGATCTTCAAGGAAGATGACGTGGTCTTTGCAAGTGCCGGGCTCGGACTCATCGCCATTGACCAGAACATACTTCGGCTTCTCCGATGTCTTCGGCACGAACGACCACTTCATGCCCGTGGGGAAACCCGCGCCCCCACGTCCACGCAGACCGCTCGCCTTCATGGTGTCGATGATCCAGCCCGCCATCTTCTCCGGCCCCTGGGCGATCGCCTGCTGCACGGCCTTGTAGCCGTCGAGCTCGACGTACTTGTCGATATTGGCTGCTCCCTGCCCGAAGCGGCGGGAGAGCACTCTGACTTCATCGGGGTGACTGACCAGGGTCGGCATTATTTTTCGTCCTTTCCCTTGCCGTCGCGGTACATCTG
>DATMPD010000154.1:0-4521 GCA_035567955.1 Edaphobacter sp. | reverse complement strand
ATCACGCATTTCACCACGAATTCACCATCAAAAAACCACGTTCTGCACACTGCTTTTTGCAAAACCCCCTTCAAAAACGAGCTTTTTGCCAGATTAAAAAAAATCCGCAACTACAGTTCATCCGAGAGGCAAATCAGCTTGTCGAAGGAGTCGATTCGGTCGGGGTCGCCGGAGGTTCAGAGGCTGGCGAGGCTTCCGCAGGTGCCGCCGGGGTGGCGGACACCTCGGCCTCCGACGCCTGCGCGATACGGGCAAGATTCAGGTGCTGTTCCATGGTCACACGCGCCTGAGCCGGATTATGCGAACGAATCGCCCGGTAGATCTCCCGGTGCATCTCCGCGGATTCCTTGAGATCCACAGCATTTACAACCGTTTTGCTACGGTACTCATACAGATTCGCAGTGATCGTCTCCATCAACGCGCCGAGGATAGGATTGCCCGACGCACGAGCAATCGTCCGATGAAAACGCACGTCATGAATGAGATATTCGTGCGGATCGGTGAGCGACGCATACATCTCCGCAACCTCCTCAGCAAGCTCGGCAATATGCTCGTCGGTCGCGCGTTCAGCAGCCAACGCGGCGACGTTGGACTCAAGCACAAGACGCGCTTCAAACATCTGCCAGGGAAGAAAACCATGCAGCGCTCCGAGCACAGAAAGCGAGCTGGAATCAAGCGCAGGAGGCCCTGAAGAGACAAACGTCCCGGCGCCGTGGCGGCTTTTAAGCACCCCCATTGCCGAAAGGAAGCCGATGCCGGCGCGGAGGCTGGAGCGGCTGATCTTGAGCTTGCGCGCTAACTCACGCTCAGGGGGCAGCCGGTCTCCGGGGTGAACCTCACCGCTGCTGATCAGGGAGCGAACGTGCTCGACGACCTGCATGGTGAGCTGGCTATGGCCAGTGGCCTCGTCGTGTAACTCTTTGACCTCTTTTTTCACGCTGAATGAAGCTCCTTGCGCCTCAGTTTGAGAAGAGTAACACGGGAGAAAACGATAAATCAGCGAAACAGTCGGTGTGCATAAATCCGCGGTCCTCATGAGATGCGGAGTGGCAATGGTTACGTCGCCCGGTTTACGCCAAGTCTCGGCACAAGCAACTGAAAGATAAGTAGCGCGGTGATATAGGCGAACGCAGCCAAAGTGAAAATCAGCATGGGATGAAGCGAAAAGTAATGCGAGACGAGCCAGGTAAAGAGCGCTCCACCAGCAGCGCCAGCGGCCCCGCCAAGGCCGACAACGGTGCTGACGCTGGTGGAGGGGAACATGTCGGTCGGAGTAGAAAAAAGGTTCGCCGACCACCCCTGATGGGCAGCCGTGGCGAGGCAAAACAGTCCGATAGCGGGCCAGGCGTTGGTGGGGAAGAGGGTGTGCATGTGAGGAACCAGCATGATCGGCATGACGCAGAGGGCACAGATCAGGAGGGCGAACTTGCGGCCGGAGTTGACGCTGTGTCCGTGCTTCATGCGGAAACCGGAGAGCCATCCACCGGCGATCGAACCGAAACTGGCCGCCGTGTAGATGACGATGAGAGGATATTTGACGTGGTTTAGGTCTAGGTTGTAGTTGTCGTTTAAGAATTTGGGGAGATAAAAGAGGTAGAACCACCAGATGGGATCGGTTATACCTTTTGCTATGAAAAAGGCCCAGAAGCCGCGGTGGCGTAGGAGGATGGAGTAGAGGGAGCCGCCCTGGGTGACGGGGGCGAGGTTGATCTGGGTCTGGGTGGCTCCGCGGCGGAGCTTGTTGTAGGGGAAGAGGAGCCAGAGGACCAGCCAGAGGAGCCCCATAGAGCCGGTGCAGATGAAAGCGGCGTGCCATCCCCAACGCATCGTGACTGCGGCGATGAGGATGGGGGCGATGAAGGCGGAGGCGTTGGAGCCGGAGTTGAAGAGGCCGGTGGCGAGGGCGCGTTCTTCGGAGGGGAACCATTCGGTGGTGGCTTTGATGGCGGCGGGGAAGTTGCCGGATTCGCCGAGACCGAGGAGGGCGCGACAGATCATGAAGCCCACGACACTCGAGACCAGAGAGGTGCTGATGGAGGCGCATCCCCATAGGAGGATCGCGAGGGCGTAGCCCTTCTTCGTGCCGAGTTTGTCGATGATGCGGCCAGCGAAGAGAAAGCCCACCCCATAGGCGATCTGAAAGGCGATGAGGACGCGGCCGTAGTTGATGTCGTAGGCGTGCTGGTGGGCGTGGTCGAGGCCGGGAACCCAGCCCATGAAATCGAGATGGAGGAGCGGCTCGATGAGCGAAAAGACCGAGCGGTCCATGTAGTTGATGGTGGTAGCGAGGAAGAGAAGACCGCAGACGGCCCATCGAACATTGGATTTTTCCGGGGCGGAGGTGGTGAAGCCCGAGTCGGAGGGGCTGGCGGCTTGGATCGGCATTAAGGTGCAAACTCCCGCTACTATGTTGGTCGGACCGGATTTTGACCCGGACTGGTTACGAGGTTGAGGATAGTCTTTGTTGGGCGGTTTGTGTCAAGAAGATCGTTTTGGAGTGGAGACCCTTTGGCAGACGAGGTGGGACGGGCGATGAGGCGGGGCTACGGACGGAGGCGGTGGTTGGCGGTTGTCCTGATGGCGTGCGGGATAGCCAGGGCGCAGGGGCGGAAGACAATCACGGTGGGGGCGACGGGCGCGGACTTCACGACGATTCAGGCGGCGGTGAATGCGGCGCCCGACGAGGGTGCGGAGATCAGGATACGGCCCGGGGTGTATCGCGAGGTGGTGCATGTGGATAAGCCGAAGATTCAACTGCGCGGGGAGGGGGACGACTGGAAGAAGGTTGTACTGGTCTATGGCAACAGCGCTGCGTCTACCTGTGGGACGTCGTGCTCGGCTACGTTGTTTGTTACGGGAAGTGATTTTTTTGCAGGGAATATGACGATTGCGAACGATTACAGCAAGACGAGCGATGTGCCGTCGCAGGCGGTGGCGCTGTCGGTGCGGGCAGACCGTGCGGTGCTGCGGCATGTGCGGCTGCTGGGGGCGCAGGACACGCTGTACGCCTCGAGCATGGGGTGCATGAAGGATGGGAGCGAGTGCAGGACGGGGCGGCAGTACTACACGGACTGCTACATCGAGGGGCACGTGGATTTTATCTTTGGCGATGCGAAGGCGGTGTTTGAGAGTTGCGAGATCCGCAGTATTGCCCATGGGCCGGGCGGGTATCTGACGGCGCAGAGCAATACGAGGCCGGGGCAGGATGCGGGGTACGTGTTCAACCATTGCAAGGTCACGGCGGATGCGGGCGCAGGGGATGTGTATCTGGGGCGGCCGTGGCGGGATTACTCGACGGTGATTTTTATGAATACGGAGATTGAGGCGCCGATTGTGGCCTCGGGGTGGTCGGATTGGAAGAGTGCACCGCAGCCGCGGTTGCCGACGGCGACGTATGCGGAGTTCCGGTCGACCGGGCCGGGGGCGAATGCGAAGGCGCGGGAGCCTTATTCGAAACAACTGACTGCGGAGGAGGCGAAGAAGTATGAGACGAAGGCTTATCTGGCAGGGGCGGATGGGTGGGATCCAAGGCGGTGAAGTAGAAGTGGAAGGACCACTTGGGTGGGTGTAAAACGAGATTTCGGTTTTTGCGGGGATTTGTGGTGAGTTGTGGTTGATTCCTGGGTTTTCCGGTATTTGCCTCGGTTTGCTTACCGATTTTTGTGGGGTTCCGGCGCCTTAAAACGCAGTTTTTCGTCGCGAAAACGTGGACAAAACGTGGTTGCAACGTGGCTGCTAGTGTGGTGATCGCGGTTTTTTCGCTGGTTGAGGCAGGTGCCGGGGATCTTCCCTCAGGGGAGGAGATAGGTCCGGGACCTGTTCTAGCCGGCCCGCTTGCTGTTGGCTGGCCGGGGCTTTGGCTTGGGCTTCGGCCGGCTCTTGGCCTTGAGATCGAGATTGAGCGCCACTGCGGCGCGGATGAGATCCTTCAAGGCCGCTTCGTTGATCTTTTCGCCTTCGTGGATGTCGATGGCGCGCCTGACATTTCCGTCGAGGCTGGAGTTGAACAGACCGGAAGGGTCCTCCAACGCAGCTCCCCTGGCGAAGGTCATCTTGACGACGCTCTTGTACGTCTCTCCCGTGCAGACGATGCCGCCGTGGGAGAAGACGGGAGTCCCCATCCACTTCCACTCTTCGACGATCTCAGGGTCTGCCTTGTGAATAATTGCGCGTACTTTTGAGAGCGTCTTCCCGCGCCAGTCTCCAAGTTCGTTGATCTTCGCGTCGATGAATGCAGAGGCAGATTCCACTGGGACGGTTTTTTTCATGGATAGCTCCAACTCTCGCACCTAATTTAGTTGCGCTCAGCGTAACCTGCAAGTTCCGCCAACGTCGGGAGTGGGTCAGTTTGGAGTGAATACCTGAAGTTTCCCAAAACGTGGCGGGCTCAACCGGTCGATGCAACACTGGCTTGCAGTTTACTCGCGGGCGTTTCAAAGCCCAAAGTTTGTCGCGGGCGTTGATTGAGGCGCAGAGCTACCTTGTTGAGATCGGCTTGAGTGTAACCGGACAAGTCGGTTT
>DATMPD010000153.1:0-18299 GCA_035567955.1 Edaphobacter sp. | reverse complement strand
CGCCCAGGTCCTCGGAGCCATCTGCGCCTCCGGAGTTCTCTACCTCATCGCCAGCGGCAACTCCACCTTCTCCCTCGCCGGCGGATTCGCCTCCAACGGCTACGCCGACCACTCCCCCGAGCACTACTCGCTCCTCGCCTGCTTCCTCATCGAGGTCCTCCTCACCGCCTTCTTCCTCCTCGTCATCCTCGGCGCAACCGACGAGCGCGCCCCCAAAGGCTTCGCCCCCATCGCCATCGGCCTATGCCTCACCCTGATCCACCTCATCAGCATCCCCGTCACCAACACCTCGGTCAACCCCGCCCGCAGCACCGGGCCCGCAGTCTTCGTCGGCGGGTGGGCGCTCAGCCAGCTCTGGCTCTTCTGGGTAGCACCAATCCTCGGCGCGATCATAGGCGGTCTCATCTCCACCACCTTCTTCGCCGCCCCACAACCACCCCTTCGCGAAGAGATGTCAGCAAAACCCTGAACCCCAACCCAAGGTGAGTTCGTAGCAACCTACGAACTCGCCTCCACCACCGGAGCCTCCACCACGCTCCCCTTTCGCGTCACCATCATCACCACCAACCCCACCACCAGCGACCCCAGCGCCGCCACTTGTGCATTGCTCATCCCCCAGTAGAGCCGCGGATTCACCCGCACAAACTCCACCAGAAATCTCCCCAGCCCACTCAACACCAGATACACCCCGGTCAGCCAGCCAATCGGCCGAGCCTTGCTCCCCAGCCGCCACAACACCCACGCCAGCGCCAGCGCAAACAAAAACTCATACACCGGCGTAGGCTGCACCAGAGCGTCCGGCGGCGTCGGAGGCACTAGCGCATTCTTCGCCATATGCACTCCCCACGGCAGCGTCGTATTGATCCCATAGTCGCCGTCGCCCGAAGTCAAACATCCAATCCGCCCCACACCATATCCAATCGCTGCCGCCGGAGCCGCCAGATCGAGCATCCGCACCGCAGCCTTCCACCCCGTTAGCCCCTCCGGCTTCACCTGCCGCCCCTGCCACATCAACATCGCGATCCCGGCCAGCATCCCACCAAACCACGCGAACCCAGCCTGGAACCAGTGCAGAAACTCCATCACCACATCGAAAGGATGCTTCCACCCTGGCGCCCCCATCATCTGCACTGCACGCTTCAAATTGTGAACGTCCTGCAGCTCATGCCACGTCTTCGCGCCAATCACCCCGGCGATCACCACAAACGCCACCACGCTCAACGCATCCGCATCGATGCCGTAACGCCGAAAATTCCTATGCAGCACCACCGTCGCCGCCACCGCCGCCAGCCACAACAACAACCCAAACGTACCCAGATGCACCGGGCCAATATCGATATAGGGAAACATAATCCTCGCTCTCTTAAGTATAGCGACCTTTCCCTCCGCCCCCCACTCGCGCTACGCTATCCACATATGCCCTCAAGCACGCCCGTCTTCCCTCCCGCCGCAGCAATGGAAATCCTCTTCACCAGACAACAGATCGCCGACCGCACCCGCGAGATCGGCGAAAAGATCACCGCCGACTACGCCGGCAAGTCCGTCGTCCTCATCGGGGTCCTCAAAGGCGCCGCCATCTTCCTCGCCGACCTCGCCCGCGCCATCGGCGTCGACAACACCTTCGACTTCGTCGCCGTCTCCAGCTACGGCCGCGCCCGCGTCTCCTCCGGCGCCGTCAAACTCATCAAAGACATCGACAACCCCATCGAAGGCAAGCACGTCATCATCGTCGAAGACATTCTCGACACCGGCCTAACCCTCAGCTACCTCCGCGGTCTCATGCTCCAGCACAAACCCGCGTCGCTAAAAATCGCCACCTGCCTCGACAAACCCGACCGCCGCCTCGTCCCCATCGAAGCCGACTACGTAGCCTTCAAGATCCCCAACCAGTTCGTCATCGGCTACGGCATGGACTACGCCGAACGCTACCGCGGCGTAGACGACATCCGCATCTTCCCCTCCGAAGTCGCCGGCCACTAGTCTGCGTGAGCTCGCCGAAAGGGACCTGCGGTTGCGGTCGCAGTTGTGGTTGTCTGTTCTTTTTGTTGTCATCCCGCAGGGATCTGCAGCTGCCGTCGCAGTTGCAGTTGTCTGTTCTTTTGGTTGTCATCCCGCAGGGATCTGCGGTTGTCCTTGCAGTTGTCTTCTCACAACAGCCACAAACCATCCCGTGCCCACCATCGCAAGCCTTACCGCGATGCCCTCCACTACCCCTTCGCCGTCTCCGTCTTACTCTTCTCCTGCGGCTTCACCGTACTCCGCACCACCATAAACTTGTTCAGCGTATCGAACCAGAACGGCGCACCAAACGAGATCGCCAGCGCCGTCATCACCCACCCCGCCACGATCGTCAGGGCAGCAAAGATCGCATCCTTCGGAGCCACCCGAAAATAATCCTCATAAAAATGCCACGGATGTTTCCACCCCAACGGCAACAACGCTGAAGTCGTCACCTGGCTGAACACATCTACATTCGATTGAAGCTGTTCTCTAAGCTTTCCAGTATCAGCCGGAGCCGCTTGATTCGTCGCAGCAGGATGGTCCTTCGCGTAGTTCCCCGCCGCATCCACCATCGCCTGCCGCGCATCCCGATCCAGCCAGAGCGTGCGCGCCACCCGCACCGAATTCACATTGAACGCAACCGCAAGCAGCAGCCCGATAACAACCAGCACTCTCTGGGTGTAGCGCTTATACCAGCCCGACACGCGATCCATCGCATCGTTGTACCACTCCTCCAGATTGCGCTGAAACGCAACCACATCTCCCCTCGCATCGATCGCCAGCGTCAACAGCGCCTGCGCTGCTTTATTGTCGTGTTCCGCAAGAGCCTTCGTGATCGAGCTCATCGCCCGATACCCCTGCTCCTTATCCGCGTTCAGAACGTCGATCAACGCCAGCGCAAAGGTTCGCGAAGGAATATAGGAAGGCAGAAGCAGCGGGTTGGCCTGGATCGTCAGCGGCTTATCCGGGCTGATTCCGATCAGCCGTCGCGCCAGCTGCCGCACCCCATCCATCATCTTCCGAAACCTGCTCTGGATCTTATTGCTGTCCTTCAGCGGGTCCGAATACAAGCCACGCACCAGCCCGTGATCATAGATGCAATCCACCAGGTCCATCTCCGAGCGAAACGAATCGCCAGAAAACAGGCTGCGCAAACCCCTCTCCAGGTTCGCCGCTCGAAGCTGCATAAACGCCGCAAGCATCTCTTGAATCACCGACGCAATCAGGCTCAGCAACAGATAAACAAACGCCATCCCAATCGCAACATCCAGAATCACGGAACCAAACATAGCGCCGTCCCACGCAATCGCGTCCCATCTTCAACCGGAAACCACCTTGTAACCTCCACCGTCTCACGTGTCAAGCGCCGTTCGGATTAAGCGCAGGGCTTTAGCCCTGCGAAAAACACAGGAGATACAAGGGGGCTGGTAGCCCATGGCTTTAGCCTTGGGTCTCCCGGGCCGTCCGCTCCCCACTCACCATACCTTTTTCAGCGCCCTAATTAGCCCCTGGGGTATGCTCCCTCCACCTCGACGCCCGCATCGACAAATCGACCTGCCCGCGTCCGAAGCCCGAACACCCCCGCCAGCAGCTCATAACTCCGCAGCCGCTTCGCGTGTTCCCACACAATCGTATTCACAATCAACTCCCCAATCCCCAACGCCGAAGCCATCCCCTCCAACTGCTCTCGCACAAGCGAAGGCGTTCCCACAAAATATCGCGGCCACTCCCCCTCCTCCATCGGCATCTCGCCCAGCAGCCTCAACTCCCGCACCGCATCCTCAGGCGAAGCCACCGGCCGCCGATCCCCCTGCCGGATCCTCCGCTGCAACAGCCGCACACTCGAAGCCAAAAACTCCGCCTCCTCCTGCGTCTCCGCGCAGATCACGCCCACCGCTACCGTAGCCTCCGCTGCACTCCGGTAAGCACTCGCAGTAAAGCTCCGCCGGTAGGTCTCAATCGCTGCCCGCGTATGCACCGGGCTGAAGAAATGCGCAAACGAATACGGCAGCCCAAACTCCACCGCCGCCGCCGCGCTCCACAGACTCGACCCCAGCATCCAAACATCCGGCCCACCCGGCATCTCCGGCGCAACCCGAATCCCCGCAAACGGATGCCCCGCGGGAAAGTTATTACCAAGAAACGCCAGCAACTCACTCAGCTGGTCCGGAAAATCATCCTGCATCCGCGTCTTGCGGTCCCGCTTCAGCGCCAGCGCCTCCACCGGTCCGCCCCCAGGCGCGCGTCCAATCCCCAGATCCACTCGCCCCGGATACAACGCATGCAGCATCCGAAAACACTCCGCCACCTTCAACGCCGTGTAGTGCGGCAGCATAATCCCACCCGACCCAATCCGAATCCGCTTCGTCTCCGCACCAATCCGCGCCAGCATCACCTCGGGAGCCGTGCAAGCCAGCGTGTCCATAGCGTGATGTTCGGACATCCAGAACCGCCTATACCCCAGCCCGTCTACCAGCCGAGCCAGTGCAATCGAATTCTCGAGCGCCTCCCCCGGCGTACTCCCCGCCGGCACCGGAGACTGATCCAGCACCGACAACCGCAACCCTTCCACCACTCCGCCATCGTTCATATCGGTTAGATGTCCACCGCCCCACGAAGACCCACGTCCTTGCTTTGCCTTTACCCTGCGATCATCCTTGCTCTTGCCTTCACCCTCCTTTTGTTGTCATTCCGCACCCTGAGCGTAGTCGAACGTGGGAAGAATCTGCGGTTGTCGTTGCTCTTGCTGTTGCCTGTCCTTTTGTTTGTCATTCCGCAGCGAAGCGGAGGAATCTGCGGTTAGCGATGCTATTGCGTACTCATTCATCTCCCGTTCACCAAAAACCGTGTCATCTGAAACCCCCGCCACCTCCTCTCATCCAATAGAATGGAACACAGGAAACTTGACAGGATCGGCCCTCCCAGAACCGGACCATCCCGTCCGATAACTTTCAGGAGCGAATCATAACGCTACGCCCTGACTTGGAAGTACCCGGCCAACCCATAAAGAATGAAGACTTTGCACCAATATGACGGGGAGGGGGCCTCCCCTTCAACCAGTCCTCACCTCAATATGATAGAAAGTAACCCGGCGACCACCTCCCCGCCGAAGGAGCAAGCTTTTGAACACGTTGTCCATCTCCGATCCTCTTCCTAACGGACCCGAACACTTCGACGCCGCAGCCTTCGCCGCTCACACCCTCTCCTCTCCGCAAAACCTCGCCGCCGTCCTCGACCACACCCTCCTGAAACCCGACGCCACCCGAACCCAGGTCCTCCAACTCTGCCACGAGGCCGCCGAGCACCGCTTCGCCTGCGCCATGGTCAACCCCACCTGGGTCGCCGTCGCCGCCGCCGCGCTCACCGGCACCGGCATCCCCGTAGGCGTCGTCATCGGCTTCCCCCTGGGTGCCACCCTCTCCGCCATCAAACGCGATGAAACCATGCGCGTCCTCAAACACGGCGCCCACGACGTCGACATGGTCCTCAACGTAGGCCTCCTCAAATCCGGCCAGTCCTCCGACTACGACGCCGTACGCCAGGACATCCGCGGCGTCGTCGAACTCGCCCACGCCCACGGCGCCATCGTCAAAGTCATCCTCGAAACCTGCCTCCTCACCTTCGAAGAAAAACTCCGCGCCTCCGAGATCGCTCTCTCCGCCGGAGCCGACTTCCTCAAAACCAGCACCGGTTTCTCCACCGGCGGCGCCACCGCAGACGACATCGCCCTCCTCCGCGGAGTAGCCGGCCACCGTGCCGGCGTCAAAGCCTCCGGCGGCATCCGCTCCCTCGCCGACGCCACCACCATGCTCCACGCCGGAGCCTCCCGCATCGGAGCCAGCGCCAGCGTCAAAATAGTAGCCGAACTGGCCGGCCACGCAGCCGAACCACCGGCCCCCACCCCCAGCTACTAAAGCCTTCCATCGCACAAACGTGGGTGCCCCATCCTCACTCGGGCTTCGTCGCGTTAAGGTGGGCATTCGCGAAGCGAAACGCTCTAATCGCCAGGCCACGTATCCCGAGTAGCACGAAACACTCCCCAAACCCCACCCCACCCGGTAAGATCAACCCAAAGCAGAATGCCTCCACCCAACAAACCGCAGAGCCCCAAACCCGCCTCCACCGAAACGCCCCCACCCGAACACCCCTTCGAAGGCGACTACCGCCCCACTGCGCCCGCACTCTTTCATCCCCATGCCGCCGACCCGAAAATTCGCGTCGAACCCCTCCAGGTCAACTTCCTCCACAAACTCGCCGACGCTCTCAACACCACCCTTGACCTCAACACCCTCATGCACCGCGTCGCCGACCTCGTCCGCGCCGTCATCGACTACAAGATCTTCGCTATCCTCCTCATCAATGACCGCTCCGAAGACCTCCGCATGCGCTTCCAGATCGGTCACTCCAGCGAGGTCGAGCGCATGCGCATCAAGCTCGGCCGCGGCATCGTTGGCCAGGCCGCGTTACAGCGCAAATCACTCCTCATCGAAGACGTCACCAAAACCGACAACTACATCGACGCCAACCCCGCCGTCCGCGCCGAGCTCGCAGTTCCTCTCATCATCAAGAACAAGGTCATAGGCGTTCTAGACCTGCAGTCGGAAACCCCTGCCTATTTCACCCTCGAGCACCAGCGCCTCCTCGAGCTGGTCGCCTCCCGCATGGCCACCGCCGTCGAGAACGCCCGCCTCTACACCCGCGTCTCCCGCCAGGCCCAGACCCTCGGCGTCCTCAACGAAATCTCCCGCGAGATCACCAGCATCCTCGACCCCAACGATCTCCTCGAGCGCATCGCCCAACTCCTCAAACGCGTCATCGACTTCCAGATGTTCAGCATCCTCCTCTGGAACGACCGCACCCAGCACTTCGAGCACAGCTTCTCCTCCCGCTTCGGCGAGCGCGTCATCCGCGAACGCATCATCGCACTCGGCGAAGGCCTCATCGGCACCTCCGCCCAGCTCCGCGAACCGGTTCTCGCTCCCGACGTGCGCAAAGACTCCCGCTACATCGAAGCCAACCCCGAAGTCCGGTCCGAGCTCGCCGTTCCTCTCGTCTACAAAGGCGAGGTCATCGGCGTCCTCGACCTCGAACACACCCGCGTCAACTACTACAACGACGACCACCAGCGCACCCTCTCCACCCTCGCCTCGCAGATCGCCATCAGCATCGCCAACGCGCGCCTCTACCAGCGCATCCACGAAGAGGAGCAGCGCATGGAGCGCGACCTCGAGATGGCCCGCCAGGTCCAGCTCCGCCTCATGCCCTCCCGTCCGCCGAAGCTCGAGCGCGCCGAGATCGCCGCCCAGTTCGTCGCCGCCCGCTCCATCGGAGGCGATGTCTTCGACTACCTCGACTACGGTCCCGGCCGCACCGCCATCGCCGTCGGAGACGTCAGCGGCAAAGCAGCTCCCGCCGCCCTCTACGCCGCACTCGTCAGCGGCATCCTCCGCTCCCTCGCCCCGCAGCATCTCTCACCCGCAGAGATGCTCGCCGCCCTCAACGACCAGCTTCAAGAGCGCAAGCTCGACTCCCAATACGTCACCATGCTCATGGCCATCTGGGACGACAGCAACCAGACCCTCCAGATCGCCAACGCCGGCTCGGTCCAGCCCCTCTTCGTCGCCATCAACTCCGACGCGGCCAAGCCCCCCGCCGTCCGCACCATTCAAGCCGAAGGCTTCCCCCTCGGCCTCTTTCCCAACGCCGAATACGAACAGTTCACCCTCTCCACTCGCCCCGGCGACCTCATCGTCTTCTTCTCCGACGGCATCGTCGACGCCGTCAACGCCGCCGGCGACATGTTCGGCGACGAGCGTCTCACCAAACTTCTCGAATCGCAGCACCACCCCACCGCGCAATCCACAGTGGACGTTATCCTTCAGGCCGTCACCGATTTCCAGGCCGGCACCGCCCACTTCGACGACGAAACCATCGTCGTCCTCCGAGCCCTGGAGCCGCCCGTTCCCTCACACTAGCCTCCGGCCAGTGTGCGCCGCCACTGCCGCCTTAAGTCAAACTCACAAGAGTCTATCCAAAAAGAAATCTTCCTTTACGCAAAACTTCCGTCGTCACCGCCACCGGAACCGTCATCGCCAAAGTCGCTGCCGCCATCGTCGAACGAAGCATCATCCAGCGATCCGCTGTCGGCGAAACTACTATCCCCGCTATCATCAAGTCCGGATCCACGATCATCGTTCGAGCCAAACAACGAGTCGCGATCAGAATCGCTCTTCGAATCGAGCGAACCAAAATCCCGGTCCTGTTGGTCTCCCAGCGCCCGCTCGTCGGCTGAGACGCCATGTCCCCCATGCTCTCCCTGGCTATCGCCGTAATAGTTGTTGACGATCTCCTCGGGACGCTGACCCGCCCCGCCAAATCCCCCAAAGTCCTGACCATACCCGGCAGCATGACCAAACCCATGCATCAACGACTCGATGCCCTGAAAAGCCAGCGCCCCTGCAGCCACCCCCGCAGCGGTCTGCATGGCACCCCGCAGAAACCCTCCGCCTCCACCCATCGGCGCTCCATACCCGCCGCCAACCGGCGCATACTGAGGATAGGCCTGCACCGGTGCATAACCCTGCTGCAACCCATACCCCTGTGGCGGAGGAGGTGGCGGCGGCGGTGGCGCCGGCGCCTCATTCCGCCCCAGCAGATTGCCTAAAAAACTCGTAGCATGCTTCGGCTCAGTCCTTTGCTGCTGCAGCTGTTCAACCTGCGCCTTCGCCTCCGCCAACTGCGCCTGAGCCTGCTCCAGTGCATACTTCTGCACCAGCACCGTCTGCGCCAGAATGTAAAGCGAATCGGGGTTCTTCCCCAGCCCGTCCCCCAGCATCTTCTCCGCATCCATATCCTTTTCTGTAAGCTGCGTGTTATTCATGCGATCGATCAGATCGCCGATCATTTCCTGTTCCTGAGGAGTCATTGCCCTTCTCTCTTTCTAGCCTTGCTTATCCCTGCCGAAAACCCGTCTCATAGTCAAAGCAATCTCGAGTCCGCAATTTGATTGGACGTCGAACCCTGCATAAAGTCGCGGCACTCGATCGCGTACCCGCAAGCCTTCGCCCAATACAACTGGGATGCGCACAACCATCCCATAGATATCCATACGCAGACCAAGCGGCTTCCGTTCACTCCACCGGCCCAAAGCCCGCCGGCGGCCGTCGATGCTTCGTAGCCTGCTCATACGCATAGGCATACTTGATCAGCAGCCCCTCGCTGAACGACCTCCCCAGAATCGTCATCCCCGCCGGCAGCGAGTCATACGTAAACCCCATCGGCACCGTAATCGCCGGAAACCCGGTCTGCGGCGAAAGAATCTGGCTATTGTCCCCCGCCGGACTCTTCATATCCCCAACCTTGCGCGGCGGGTTACTCCACGTGGGATAAACCAGCGCATCCACATGCTCATTCTCCATTTCTCCAAGCACCGCATCCCGAAATGCAATCTTCTTCGGGTCATGGTACGTATCCACACAAGGCCCACGCGCCAGTTGCGCCTCCGTCTTCGGCGCAACATTCGCCTTCAACCGTGCTTCGATATAAGGCAAATAAAGACCCGAATCCACAATCTCCGACAGACTCTTGTAGTAAGCACCCGGCGCATGCAGCGCCAGATAAGCATTCACATCCTTCTGAAAATCCCCGCACCCAATCTTGTCTGTCAGCTTGTCGTACTCCGGAATCACAAACGGGTCGACGATCTCCGCTCCCTGCGCCTTCAGATCCGCAATCGCCTTCTCCATCAGCGCCTTCACCTGCGGATCACCCGTCTCCGCATCCACATACCGCCGCACCACTCCAATCCGCGCCCCGCGCAGCCCATCCTTCACCAGGTACTTCCTGTAATCCGCCTCCGCCTTCCCTTCCGACATCTTCGTAATCGGATCCGCCGGATCATACCCCGCCACCACCCCCAGCACCGTAGCCGCATCCGCCACCGATCGCGCCATCGGCCCACCCACATCCGCAAAGAAATTCAGCGGAATAATTCCATCCCGGCTCGTCAGCCCAATCGTAGGCCGAATCCCCACCAGCGCATTATGCGACGACGGCCCCCGAATCGAGTTCCCCGTATCCGTCCCCAACCCCACCTCGCCCAGACTCGCGGCCACAGCCGCCGCCGTCCCTCCACTCGACCCCGCCGGCACACGATCCAGCGCATACGGATTTCGTGTAATCCCCGCAATCGAGCTCTCCGTCACATACGGCGAAAACGCCCACTCCGCCATATTCGACTTGCCCAGCACAATCGCCCCCGCCTCCCGCAGCCGCTTCACCATAAACGCGTCCGTAGCCGGCACAACCCCCTTCATCGCCAGCGACCCACCCGTAGTTTGCAACCCTTTCGTGTCGTAGTTGTCCTTCACAATCACAACAACGCCATGCAGCGGCCTCATCGTATGCGTCTTCCTGAACTCCGCATCCAGCCGATCCGCATCCGCCAGCGCCTCAGGGTTCAGCAGAATCATCGAGTTCAGATGCGTGCTCTGGTCATACGCCAGCACCCGCTTTCGATAAGCCTCCACCAGTTCCCGGAACGTCACCCTCCCCGACCGAATCGCCTCCTGCGTCTCCGCGATCGTCGTCTCTCTCACATCGAACGCGTTCTGCTTCGCCGAAGCGCCTCGAGCAGGCTCCACGCTCAACGCAAACGTAACTAGCAACGCCACAAAGGCAAGACGGTGCAAAACACCTCGAGACATCGATCCTCTTTCGTATGTGAGTGGCCAAGGATACCGCTCCTCATGCTATCCAGATACTACACACATCCTTGCAGCTCACGGTCGAAGCCCGGCCTGCACCGGTCTGCCCTGCTACTCTTCGCTTTATGAAACCAGGCATCGAGAAGGCGCAACTCGCCGCAATCAGCTCCCCTACTCATCCATCTATCCCGTAAGTCAGAACTTAAGATTAATTTCAGTATTTTCTAGAATTCTATTAAGTCTAACTTCAGTATTCCAGCTCTCTATTTGAAGGCAACTGATCCACAAAACGTCAACAAAAACAGCTATATCCGCATTGTTGGCCGGCTAACACCGCAGAGTGGCACCTATTGACGACACATATTCACGAGTTACTAACATCGCAGGCATAGTGTGCTCTCCGTACCCCGTAACAAACTTCATTCTCTCGGAGACAACATGCAATCCACCTTTTCAAATACGAAGAGCTCTTGGCATCCTCTGGTTAAAGGACTCGCTATCCTCTCCGCCGCCGCCCTCGCCACCAATCCAGCCGGCGCCGAGGATCACGACCAAACCCACGTCCGTTTCTTCTCCGGCAATCTCGTCGTCAGCCGCAGCGTCTACGACAACAACGCCAATAACGTGAAGGTCGGCGCCCTCCTCCCCGTCAACTGCGCCAACACCGTCGGCCCCTGTGCCGCGGCCATCAATAACGGCGCCTATCCCTTCGTCTTCAACAACGACACCATCGACGCCAGCTTCGGAATCACCTCAAAGATCTTCCTCGACCAGATCACTCCCTCGGGCTTCCTCCTCAACAGCCTCGAAGTCCCCAACAGCTCCCAGAAGAACATCCGCACCGAAAGCAACCAGCTCGTCACCAGCTTCAGCTCCAAATCCGAGATCGCCCTCAATCTCTCCACCGACGGCAAGCTCCTCACCTTCATGGGCTACGTCGCGCCCATCAACTCCCTCGACGTCTCCAACTCCAACACTCCCGGCGTCATCGACCCCACCAACCCGGTCGGCGTGAACTACTACCGTGCTGTAGCCACCGTCAATCGCAATGGCAAGTTCACCTTCACCGAGACCAACGCCTACAGCGGCAACAATGGTCGCGCTGCCATCCTGAACAACAGCAATGGCGCAAACTTCTTCTACACCGCCGGCAACGCAGGCAACGGAGCCAACCCTCAACCCAACGGTGTCATCCTCGGTGCCGGCGCCCAGTTTATCGATCCGTCCACCGCGCCTGAAAGCTTCCAGACGCCGGGCACGCCTACGCCGCTCGGCAGCTTCTCCGTCACCCTGCTTGGAGCTAAGGCCGACAAGGTCGGCAAGGACGACAACTTCCGCGGCCTGACCATCTTCAACAACGTGGTCTACTTCACCAAAGGCAGCGGCAGCAACGGCGTAAACACCGTCTACTTTGTCGACACCACCGGCGCCGCCTGCCCCAAGGGCGTGGGCATCCCTGCTGTCGGCGCGCCGCTCCCCGTCTCCCCACTTAACCTCTCCGGCGTGAATCCACAGAACGGCCTGCCCAACAACATGTGTATCCTCTCAGGCTTTCCCACAACTCTCGCCAGAAACCTCACAAACCCCGCAACTCCCTTCGGCCTCTGGTTTGCCAATGCTGACACCCTCTACGTTGCCGAGGAAGGTGACGGTTTTGCTGGCGACACCACCTTCTACAGCCACGCCGCCGCCCAGACCGACGCAGGTATTCAGAAGTGGACCTTCAACTCCTCCACCAAAACCTGGAGCCTCGCCTACGTCTTGCAGACCGGTCTTGAACTCGGTGTTCCCTACACCATCAACAATTACCCCACGGGCAATAATGCCGCCACCAAACTTCCCTGGGCACCCGCAACCGACGGCATCCGCAACATCACCGGCACCGTCGACCACAACGGCAAAGCCACCATCTACGGCATCACGTCCACCGTCAGCGGCAACGGCGACCAGGGCGCAGACCCCAACCGCCTTGTAGCCGTGACCGACGACCTGGCCAACACCGACGTCTCCAAGGCCACCACAGAAAAGTTCACCATCATCCGCAAGGCCAACTTCGCCGAGGTCCTCCGCGGCGTTTCTTTTGCTCCCTCCGGACAGGACAACGACGACCGCGACGATCATGAGGATCACGGCGATCGCGATTAGCTCTTAGTTGTCTTCGCTTTTCTTGTTGTCGTCCCCGAAGGGGATCTGCTGTTGCCTCTTTCGTTCCCACGCGGCGGGAGATCTTCCCGCCGCGTGCTATTTCACAGCGAACCTGCATTCTCCACTGTTGGTGAACCGCAACCCACCAAAAAACATTTAAGCTAAAAGCAATGCCTTCCACCTCGACCACTCAGCTCGTCCGCCCCGCCCGCACCCTGCAAGGTTCCGTCACTCTTCCCGGCGACAAATCCATCTCTCACCGTTACGCCATGCTCGCCGGCATCGCCGAAGGCACTACGCACCTCTCCAACTTCTCCACCGGAGCCGACCCTTACTCCTCACTCGCCTGCATGCAGGCCCTCGGCGCCACCGTCGTCCACAATCCGGACAAGACCATCGCCATCACCGGCACCGCCGGCGCCTTCCTCCAACCCGCCGCACCACTCGACTGCGGAAACTCCGGCTCCACCATGCGCATGCTCGCCGGCCTCATCGCCCCTCATCCTCACACTTTCACCCTCATCGGCGACCACTCCCTCACCCTCCGTCCCATGGAGCGAATCCGCAAGCCTCTCACGCAAATGGGCGCGCGCATCGACCTCGTAGACGGCCACGCCCCCATCACCATCCACGGCGGCCCACTCCGCGCCATCGACTTCGACACCCCAATCCCCAGCGCGCAGGTAAAAACCGCCGTCCTCTTCGCCGGCCTCCAGGCCAACGGCACCACCAGCCTCACCGAATCCATCCGCACCCGCGACCACTCCGAGCACGCCCTCCGCGCCTTCGGTGCCACTCTGACACGCACCAACGAAAAGCTGAGCATCCCCGGCGGCCAGAAATTAAAAGCCATCGACGCCACCATCCCCGGCGACCTCTCCTCCGCCGCCTTCTTCCTCTGCGCCGCCCTTCTCTTCCCCGACTCCAACCTCATCCTCGACAGCATCGGCATGAACCCCACCCGCGCCTCCCTGCTCGACGTCATCACCGCCCTCGGCGGCAAAATCAAAGTCCTCAACGTTGAAGAGCACCACGGCGAACTCATCGGCACCATTCAGGTCAACGGCCCCACCAGCGGCCCACGCGGCATGCACATCGGCGGAGCCCTTTCAGCCCAGATCATCGACGAACTCCCCGTCCTCGCCGCCATCGCCCCTTACACCATCAACGGCATTACCATCCGCGACGCCCGCGAGCTCCGCGTCAAAGAGTCCGACCGCATCGCCCTCGTAGCCAAAAACCTGAAAGCCATGGGAGCCACCTTCACCGAACACCAAGACGGCCTCGAGATCCCCGGCAGCCAGCACCTCCACGGCGCACAGATCGACTCCGGCTCCGACCACCGTATCGCCATGGCCTTCGCCATCGCAGCCCTGAGAGCAGAAGGCGACACCGAGATCCACGGAGCCGAAGCCGCCGCCATCAGCTTCCCCGAGTTCTTCACCCACCTCGACGCCCTCTGCCAGCGCTAGCTGGTAAGAGCCAAATGGTCCACCGCCGATAGACTCTGCTCCACTCGGCTCTCACGTGCCTTCGCATCGGCAGGATAGGCGCGCATCAGATCGTCCAGCGCCGCGATGACACTCTCCGCCGAAATCTCATCCAGCCGATAGTTCTCCGGCACGTCATCGCGGTCCACCCCACGTAGTATCCGGACATTCTGCACCTCCAGGGGCAGCCACTCAATCGGTCTCTGCCACGACGGCCCCAGCACAGCCATCGGCGTCTTCACCGCGCGCCCAATATGCATCGTCCCGGTATCGAGCGTCACCATTGCATCGCTCATCGCAAGCACCGCAGCAAGCTCCGTCACGCTAGTCCGTCCCGCGATCGACGCCCCAACTCCTCCAGCAGCCTGCCGGATCGCCTCAATCGCCGCCACATCCGCAGAAGTCCCCACATAAACCACAGCGCACCCTTGCGTCTCTGAAGCATGGCGAATTACCCGCGCGAATCTCTCCCGATGCCAACCCGTCGCCTGTCCTCCGCTGTTCTGCGTCACCATAACCACCAGCGGCAGACCCTTAGGATTCACCTCGCGCAGCAGCACCCGCGCCGTCTCCGCATTCTCCTTCGAGAAGAAAACTCGCGGTTCCAATCGCTCCGCCTGACACCCAAAAACTCCGGCAAGCCTCAAATGATTCGCAATCAAACTGACGCTTCGGTCGTACTCCAGCGGACGTTGATACAACGCCGGCTTCAACGTATAGCCGCCACGCCAGGCGCCCGCTCCGAACAGCCCCAGCAGAGCGATCCTCGTCCGTTGATCCGATGCGCCCGTCAACACACAATCGGGCTCTAGCCCCACTCTCCGCAAATCACGCCGCAGAGACAACACCGCCGCCTTCAGATCAGTCAGCGGATCAGGTGTATCGATCAACCGATCCACAAAAAGAGAGTGACGCAGCACCTGCGCACCCATCCCTCGGGTCGCAACTGTAATCGAAACATCCGGCCGGCAGACCTTCAGCGCTTCAAAGAACGGCGTCAGGTGCACGCAGTTCCCCAACGGAAGCATGTACTCCAGCACCAACACCTGCTTCACCCTCTCAGGTTCAACCGCCGCGACCTTCCTCCGAAATATCCTCTCGACAGCAAGCAGGGTACGAGCCAGCATCCTTCCAGCCTCTCCTCATCAAACCTCTCGATTGTACCCAGCATCCCATCCCCGACGACGATCTCTCATCTGCTAGCATTGCCTCAAGAGAGCAGCCATCCTTCATGAAAGTTACCCAGGCCGTCTTTGGAGTTTTCCACCACTTCGAACTCGCGCACCAACTCCACCGGCGCAATCACCTCCAGAAGATCTACTCCACTTGGCCCTGGGCCCGATTGAAGCGCGAAGGCCTTCCCCGTTCTCTCGTCAGCACCTTTCCTCTCCTCCACACCACCGACTATCTCCTCAACCGTGCCGCCCTTCACTCCCAGCGCCTCTCCTCGAAGATGAACGCCTGGACCGCCCTCAGCTTCGACCGCTGGACCAACAAAATCATCGCTCCCTGCGACGCCTTCATCGCCATCTCCGGTGCAGGTCTCCTCACCGGAAAAAAAGTGCAAACCAGCGGCGGAAGATTCATCTGCGATCGCGGCTCAACCCACCAGCGCTATCAGGAAAACGTCGTCGCAGACGAGTACCGCCGCTGGAACATGCCCCAACCTCTCAGCAAGCCCCACATCGCCATACGCGAAGAAAAAATCTACTCGCTCGCCGACGCCATCACCGTACCGTCCTCCGTAGCCCAGCGCTCCTTCGTAGCCATGGGAATCCCCGCAGAAAAAATCCACGTCATCCCCTACGGAGTCCGCCTCGATCACTTCACCCGCACCGAAGACCCACCGCAAAACTCCTTCGAAGTGCTCTTCGCCGGTCAGGTCAGCCTTCGCAAAGGCATCCCCTATCTCCTCCAGGCCTTCGCCCGGCTCAAGCACCCCACCAAACGCCTCACCATCGCCGGCGCCATTCAGGACGACATCCGCCCCCTTCTCTCCACCCTGCCCACCGACAACGTCGTCTTCACCGGCACTCTCCCTCAATCACAGCTCGCCGGAAAGATGAGCGCCAGCCACCTCCTCGTTCTACCCAGCATCGAAGAAGGCCTCGCGCTCGTTCAAGGCCAGGCCATGGCCTGTGGCTGCCCTGTCCTCGCCACCACCGCCACCGGCGCTGAAGACCTCTTCACCGACGGCGAGCAGGGCTTCATCGTCCCCGATCGCGACGTCGATGCTCTCACCCAAAGAATGCAACAGATCGCCGACGACCCGACACTCCAGCGCAAACTCAGCGAAGCAGCCCTTCTCCGCGTCAAATCCCTCGGCGGATGGGATCAGTACGGCGAAACCTGGGACCGCCTCCTCCACCAACTCACCGGCAAGCCACCCGACCCACACTAGATCAAGGAGCGGCGTTTTGGCTTCTAGGTAAGCCAAGGCTTCAGCCTTGGCCCTCTCCGCGCGAAAACACGGGGCTTTAGCCCCTGGGGTATGCCTTCTCATCAGGTTACGATTCATTTCAATATCGACAAATCGATTCGGAGACGCCACACACCCACCTACATCTTGTAGCGCCCCATATCATCATCATTCAAATTCTCGAGCCACCGCCGCATCTCATCCGCATTCACATGCTGAGCGCTGGCCGCCTGCTTCGAATTCTCAAGCACTTCGCGATTGACGTAAATCGGGCAGTCCCAACGCAGTGCAAGCGCTATTGCATCCGATGGTCGAGCATCCATCGTCACCGTCTCCCCCGCATGGTCCATCCAGATCACCGCATAAAACGTATCATCGCGAAGCTCCGAAACCACAACCTTCCGCACCTCGGCATTCAGCCCCCTCGCCATGTTCTGCAGCAAATCATGCGTCATCGGACGAGGCATCGCCGTCTTCTCCAACTCCAGCGCAATCGCGTTCGCCTCAAAGATTCCCACCCAGATCGGCAGCACCAGATCGCTCCCAATATCCTTCAGCACGATGATCGGCATATTCGTAACTGGATCCATCATCAATCCGCGAATCTGCATCTCCACCTCATCGGAGGCCTGCGTCACGGGATGGGTCGGAGTCGTCGTCATATCAGTTCAACACCACAAACTGCGGAACCCGCGGCATCGGAACAAAAGCCGAAGCCTCCGCCGAGTCCGCCATCGCCTCGCCAACCAGACAATTCGGCAGGGTCTGGGTAATCCGAACCGGCACATAACTCCCCACCGGCGGCTGCGCCCGCGCAATCTGCGCCCCATTTTGACGTGTGGTAAAGTTCACCGTCTTATTCTGCGAGCTCCGCCCAACCACCTGGTTTCGCGACACGTTATAACTCTCCACCATGCACTCCTGCACCTGGCCCAGATGCCGTCCATAGTGCTCTCGCTGAATCTCCCGCTGCCGGTCCATCAGAATCCGCAGCCGCTCCGTCTTCACCTCATCAGAAATACTATCCGCCATCGTCACCGCCGGAGTATTTGGACGCGGCGAAAACTTAAACGCAAACACCGCGTCGTACTTCACCTCGCCGACCAGTGTAATCGTCTCCTCGAAATCCGCATCCGTCTCCCCCGGAAACCCGACAATCATATCGCTTGTGATGCTGATGTCGCGCTTGGCGGCCTTGATCCAGCTCATCCGCTCCAGATACCACTCCCGCGTATACTCCCGCGCCATGGCCTTCAGCACCCCATTCGAACCCGACTGCACAGGCAGATGAACATGGTCACACAAGGTCGGCGTAGCATCAATCGCCTGCACAATATCCCGAGTAAAGTCCCGCGGATGCGACGTAGTAAACCGAACCCGTCGAATCCCCGGCAGCTCGCCCACCGCCACCAGCAGCTCCGCAAACGACATCCGCCCCGAAGAATCCGAAGGATCGCGCCACGAATTCACATTCTGCCCCAGGAACTGAATCTCCGTGTATCCCAGGTCCACCATCTTCCGCGCCTCCACCAGCACTGA
>DATMPD010000152.1:0-3406 GCA_035567955.1 Edaphobacter sp. | reverse complement strand
ACCTTGGACGTCCGCCGAACTGGAACGCTACAGCGATACTTCGATTGAACGCAGTACTTTCGTCACGCTCAACCAGCGGGCAACTTTGACGTTTGAAGTCAAGACCCAAGCGTCCCCGAGAATTTGGGAGTCTCTGGGGCCTAGACTTGCGAGCATACGAGGAAGAGTTTTGGTAGCAATTTTTGTAACAATTGCCGTCGCGGGTTTCCTTGTACTGACGTTCGTGGCCTGGAGACGGTACCTTTGGGCGGCGGAGAAGGTGCCGCACGGGCGGGCGGATACCTGCCAATACACCTTGATGGATGTCTTCGGCGACCGCCCCTTCGTGAACGTACCGCATCAAAAAGGAATCCGGTGGCTCATAGAGGTCTTCAGCCGGACCGCCGAAAAGTTTCCGCATTTCACGGCTTTGCAGATTCCCCACACCGGAGAATCCCTGACCTTCGCTGAGCTCGACGCCCGAGCGGAGCGCGTGGCCGCAGCCCTTTCTCCCTTCCTCGCAGGACCCGATCAGGTCGTAGCCGTGGCCATGTCGCAAGACAATTGGCAAATCGTGGCCTCCCACCTCGGCATTCTCAAGGCTGGCGGCACAGTGATGTTCCTCGATACCACCTTGCCCGACGCCCTGATCACCCACATGCTCAACGACGCACAGCCGGTAGTCATTCTGACGCGGGGGCAAGACAAGTTCCGCGACCTGCCGACGCTCGACGTCCTGACGTTGCCGGAGATGCCCCGCCGCAGGGAACCGCCGCCTTGGCTGGACGACCCCACGCAACGCCTTGCGACCATCTTTTACACGAGCGGCACCACTGGGATGCCCAAGGGCGTCGAGTGTCCGCATGCGGGTTACGTGAACCTGGCCCTGAGCTACGCCGATTACTTCGATCTTCTTCCCGGCATGGACGCTACTTCGCTCACTTCGTCGCTGGGCTACGACGGCAGCATCTCCGAGATGTACAGCGCCTGGGTGTCGGGCTGCGCCGTGGTCATGCTGACCAAGGAGCAGATCCGGTCCGGCCCGGACCTCGTCCCCGTCCTCCGAGAAGCCGAGGTCACGGTACTCTTTTGTCCTCCGGTGCTGCTCACTACCCTCACACCAACCCCCGAACTGGATCTGCCCTATCCGCTGTGCCGTTACATCGTGCCGGCGGGCGAAGCCTTCCCCAGCGCGCTCGTGGAGCCTTGGACCAGGGCCAGACGCCAGGTCATCAACACCTACGGTCCCACAGAGGCGAGCACCGACACAAGCTGCCAGAGCTTGCGACCGGGGGAGCCCGTTACAATTGGCTCGCCATTCGCCAACGTCACTTACGTCATCCTAGAAGTCGACCAACTCCAACCACTGCCCCACGGGGAGGCTGGAGAGCTCTGTATCGGTGGGGTGCACGTTGCACGCGGGTATCGCAACTTGCCGGAGCAAACCGCCCAGAAGTTCATCACACACCCTCAGTTCGGCCGCCTGTACCGTACCGGGGACAAATGCAAAATCGACATCCGAACGCAGCGCGTGCACTTCCTCGGCCGAATCGACACGCAGCTCAAAGTGCGCGGGCACCGCGTTGAGGCGCAGCCCGTTGAAGATATCCTCCAGACACAGTTCAGTGAGATCGAAGCCGCCGTTTTGGATTACCAGAACGAGACGCTGATCGCCTTTGTTGCCGCGCCTTCAGTCTATGAAGGCGAGATCTCGGTGGTCGCTCCCGCGCCGGCGGAGTGGGCCGCCCGGGTGATGGCGACGCTGGCCAAACAACTTCCAGCGCCGTCGGTCCCGACGAAGATCTTCCTCGTGGAAAAATTCGTCATGAAGCCGGTTTCAGGAAAGATTGACCGGCAGTGCTTACCAAACCTATCTGATCTATTGAGGAACGCCGAGCCGGAAACCGAGGACACTCGTTGGGACACACCGGCTGGTGCGCGCAGTACATTGGACGGGGAATTCAAGGTGCCTGATGCCAACGCGGGCATGGATCCCGAGTGTGAGGAAGTGCTGTCGATCTGCAGGGCCGTGTTCGAGACGCCGTTGGGATTGGACGATGGATTCGCTGAGGCTGGTGGGCACTCGATTCTCATCGCACGCCTGGCGCAGAAGCTGCAATCGGCAGGATGGGCGGTGCAGGTCCGGGCGCTGCTCAGTGACTGCAACACTGCTCGAAAGGTAGCCAGCTGTCCGCGGGCGCTCCAGCCGGCCTTTACTGCCGCTGTGAAATCTGACCAGAACAGCGCTGAGCGCGATGAGGCCGCGGCAGCGGTGCTCTCTATCGGATATTTTACCACCCTGCAGGTCCTCTTCGCGATTTTCTTGTATTCCCCGCTTATGGTGGCCTTCCTCAGCCTCTTTGAGTTCATCGAATTCGGGACGATCTTCACGACCGCCAGCCTCTGGGCGTTCATCATCGACGGCTTCTTCCTTTATTTGCTGGCCCTCGTCACGCCCTTTGCCGGCCTGCTCTGGGCCATGACGATGAAGTTCTTCATGGGAGGTGACATCCGCAAGAACAATGTGATCCCGGGTGTCTACCCCAAGTGGAGCAAAATGCATCTGCGAATCTGGTGCATTGGACGGCTGGAGACCATGGTGCTCGTGCCGTTGGCTGCGATGTATCGCAGTGCTCCGCTTATGGCATTCGTGTTGCGGCAACTCGGCGCGACCGTGGGCGACAACCTTCAGTGCGCACATGATGCCGCCCTGTCCGGGCCCCTGGACTTGATCTCCATCGAGGGCGATGTCGCCATCTCGACCGGGGCTTACATCCAAACGACCAAGTGGTTGGGGCAGCACCTGCACGTCGGTCCGGTTCATCTCGATCGTGGTTGCAAGATTGGGACGCGAGCCGCCATTGCCAACAATGTGACGGTGGGCCGCGGCACCTGGATTACTCCGTTGACCCCCATCCTCGCCAACGTGGGCTCGCAGGAGATCTGGGAAGGAGCTCCTGCGCGCCTCAACGGCCGCTGCACGGAGCTGAAGCGCACGGCGATCGCCTGCCAGTACGCGTATCCGACCTGGCTACTGGAGACCCTCAACGTCCTTATGCAGATATTCCTATCCGTTTGGCTCATTGTGGTCCCTACCGCCGCGATCTTCTGGCTCGCCCGCGCCTTGGTACCCGCCGCAGAAGCTGAACTTTCCGGCGAATATTTCAGAGTGACGCCGCTGTTCGAGATCGTCTGGCACCTGGCTCTTTACTCGTTTATCGTCAGCTGGGTCGCCATCGTCGTGACCTCTCTGCTGGGCTGCCTCTTCATACGCTGGACGGCCGTGTCGCCGGGTCTGTATCCCTCGCGCGGGCTCAGGGGCGCTCTCCTCATGTACCGAATGAAGAGGTTGAACGGCATCCAGAGACTGTGGACCTGGAGCATCACCGGGCAGTACCTGAGGGCTCTCGCTGGCATGCACTTCCCG
>DATMPD010000151.1:0-10265 GCA_035567955.1 Edaphobacter sp. | reverse complement strand
TCCTACGGGCCACCGCACGTGCTCTGATTGCTGCCGCTCGTAAGCAATAGGTTCTCCCTTCCCAACTGCCCGCAAAGTCGCTTTTGACCAAGTTCACGCCTTAGACGGCATGGGTCGGTAGCTCAATCCTTCCGGGTGGGTTCAAAGTTCAGTGGCACACTCTGGGCCGGTGGTTTGCGAACGTTGAAATCGATGTACGTCTGTTCGTGGCCTTCGGGGTGCTGCTCTCGCCACAGTACCAGCAGAAGCGGCGGAAACTCCGTAAGGACCACCTTCGTCCGGTGGACCTTCGCGTGACATCCCGCACAGAGAGCGATCATCAGATGCAATAGAGACTTGCCCGGTTCCCGATGATGGACGCCGGGATCGGGATCACCGCACACCCTACAGGCGTATCCATCGCGCTCTAAGACCTGCTCTCGCAGGCCGCCGAAATACTCGGCATCCTGCCGTTTCAGCGTGTAGCAGGTCGCGCAGAGGCCCAGGGCGAGGATCTTCTCATTCCCGCAGGGACAGCAAATTGCGGTCTGGACCCCTTTCCTCAAAGTCCTACTCCTTCGTTTTCAGCTTGGACTCGTTTTCGCGGATGAACGCCTCGATCTCCGCCGCACTCGCCAGGATGCGGAGCCATTGCTCTTTGTAGAGCGTGACTGGAAAGCGGCCTATGCCGTACAGCGAGACCCCGCCTTTCTCGCTCACCTTCAAACTGAGGCCGCCCTTGTCTTTGTTCTTGAGCTGGGCATTCTCAGCCCGCAGGCGCTCCAGCTCCGCTTGCATCTCCGATTCACTCATCGTTTCCTCCTCCGATTCCCTGCATACAATCATTTTCCAAACTTCCCGGCCCGGCGCTTTTTGACCGGGACATATCGATATAGCCTATCCCGGCTGATGCCGAACTCACGAGCAACGCACCTACCTCAACAATCAGCCCGTAGCTCTGTTCCTCTTCACCATCCACAAACCGAGGTCTCCGTCTTCCTCACGCAACGAGCCACCGGCCCCAGCCTCACCGCCTTGCCCAGCACCCAGCAGGATTCAACCTTCACACCGCCACCATCACCAGACCTGCGCATCATCGCCGTCAGCGAACGTCAACTCAGCCAACCTCGACAAGACCATTTAAGCATCGCCCTGCCACTAACTCGAACCGCCCTCCCTCCCGCAGCCAACCCGGCCCGTAATTGAGCAACCTTTTTTCGCCGCCCACTCTCTATTCGGTTAAGCCGAGCCGGAAAACATCCCGTGGAGGTGATAAGAGTTCGTGGGCTCTGCCAGGCTGCGGTCGTTCCGCCATGCGCTTTTGCTGGACGCCAATCGAATGCCACATCAGACTCTTTCGATATGGACCTGAATCCATTCAGAGCCGTAGCGTGCAAATCTGCGCTTTTTCCAAGGGAAAGGAAAGGGAAAGACGCTATGAAAATCGCACAGGTTGCGCCACTGTACGAGAGCGTGCCGCCAAAGCTGTATGGAGGCACCGAGCGAGTCGTATCTTACATCGCAGAAGAGTTGGTCAGTGAGGGGCACGATGTCACTCTCTACGCGAGCGGCGATTCAGTCACCACCGCCGAACTGCGTCCCATCTGCGAGCAGGCCCTCCGCCTACAGGGTTCTAACGTAATCGATCCCCTCGCCGACCACATACGAATGCTCGAAATCGTCGCTCAGGATGCGAGCGAATTCGATATCGTTCACTTCCACATCGACTATCTGCACTTTCCCATCACACGCCGGCAGAACTTTCCAGCGGTCACAACACTCCATGGCCGCCTCGACATACCCCAACTTCACGGTCTCTTCCGCGAATTTCCCGAGATGAATCTCGTCTCAATCTCAAACTCCCAAAGAGAACCCATGACGTGGGCGAACTGGATCGGCACCGTGCACCATGGATTGCCCGAACAGCTCTATTCCCCGACTTACACCGAAGGAAAATACCTCGCATTCATCGGCCGCATCTCCCCGGAAAAACGAGTAGATCGCGCCATCGAAATCGCAAAGCGCACCGGAATGCCTCTCAAGATAGCCGCAAAGATCGACAAGGTTGACCAGGACTACTTCGACGCCGAGATCAAGGGCCTCCTCGATCATCCACTCGTAGAGTACATCGGTGAAATCGGCGAGCACGAGAAGGCAGAGTTCCTCGGCAATGCCTCCGCGCTCATGTTCCTGATCAATTGGCAGGAGCCCTTCGGCCTAGTCCTTGCCGAATCCATGGCGTGCGGCACTCCCATCATTGCCTACGGCATGGGTTCCGTCCCCGAGGTAATCGACGACGGAATCACCGGCTACATCGTTCACAACATGGATGACGCCGCAAAAGCAGTTACTCGCATCGACGCACTCAACCGCCACACCATTCGTCGCGTCTTCGAAAAGCGGTTCAGTGCAAGCCGTATGTGTCACGACTATGTCAGCATCTACCAGCGCATCCGCGACGGTGAACCCTACCTGTCGGAAGGCGAACTCCGCTCTTCTGCAGCGTGACCTCCTCCAGTGGCAAAATGGAAGACATGGCCAGGACCGACGTAAGGACTGATGTAATTCAAGTCGAAGATCAGTTTTATATCCATGCGGAGTCTTCGCTCGCCGATGCCCGCACGCTTGTGCTCCTGCACAACGATACCTTCGCCATCTTCGATCGCTATGGCGACATCCAGCCCGTCGGATTAGGCCAACAAGGCTTGTTCCATCAAGAGACCCGTTATCTCTCCCGCCTCGAGCTGTTCATTCAAGGACACAAGCCTCTCCTCCTCAGCTCCGTCACAGCCGAAGACAACATCATGCTCACAGTCGATTTGACCAATCCAGATATGGACTTGCCCTCAGATCTTTCTCTTCCCCGTGGAACACTGCATCTTTACCGCAACAAATTCCTCGCCGAAGGCGTCTGCATCGATCAAATCACGATTCATAACTTCGCCCACCATCCCGTCGAAACAGAGTTGTGCTTCGACTTCGGCGCGGACTTCCGCGACATCTTCGAAGTCCGCGGCCAAAAGCGCGAGCGTCGCGGCCACTATCTTCCCGCAGAGACCGAGCGCGGTAGCGTCGTCCTTGCGTATGAAGGGCTCGATAAAGTTTTGCGCCGCACTCGCATCCAGTGCACCACTACATCATCCCTCGGCACATCCGGCGAAATCACCGTGCCTGTCCGCCTCAAACCCCACGAGGAGATAACCTTTTCGCTCAACGTCTACTGCGAATGCAACGGCGCCAGAAGAGAGGTCGTCAGCTTCGATGACGCCCTGCACCGCGTTCATTGTGAAAAGAACGCCTCCCCGCTCGCCGCCATTGATATCTACACCTCCAACGAACAGTTCAATGACTGGTTGAATCGGTCGCGCGAAGATCTGAACATGATGCTCGCCCGCACCCGCTTCGGCCCCTATCCTTACGCCGGTGTTCCCTGGTTCGCAACCGCCTTCGGCCGCGACGGAATCATCACCGCAATGGAACTCCTGTGGCTCGCACCTGAAGTCGCCAAAGGCGTGCTGTCGTATCTCGCGGCCACGCAGGCAACGAGTGCCGATCCGGAACGCGATGCCGAGCCCGGTAAAATTCTGCACGAGACCCGGAAAGGCGAGATGGCGCAACTGCGCGAAGTCCCCTTCGGACTCTACTACGGCAGCGTCGATTCCACCCCGCTCTTCCTCCTTCTCGCTTCCGCCTACTATCAGCGCACTGCAGACACGGAGTTCCTCAGAAGCATCTGGCCCAATATTCAAGCCGCGCTCGATTGGATCGACCGGTTCGGCGACATCGACGGTGATGGCTTCGTCGAGTACGCCCGGAAGACAGAGTCAGGCCTCCTCCAGCAGGGATGGAAGGACTCTCAGGACTCCGTCTTTCACCGTAATGGCAACCTGGCAAACGGCCCCATCGCACTCTGCGAGGTCCAGGCCTACGTCTACGCCGCCAGAAACGGTATCGCCGCAGTCGCCGAAGACCTGGGCCATGCCGACCTTGCAACCAGCCTCAGAGCGCAGGCCGAAGATCTGCGCAACAAATTCTCCGCAGCGTTCTGGTCCGACGAGCTCGGCATGTTCGCCCTTGCACTCGACGGCAAGAAACGCCAGTGCCGCGTCCGCAGCTCCAACGCCGGCCAGTGCATCTTCTCCGGGATCGCATCTAGTTCACAGTCCATCCGTACCAACGAATCATTGCTGTCCCCCGGCCTCTTCTCAGGATGGGGCATTCGCACCATCGCCACTGAAGAGAAGCACTATAACCCAATGTCGTATCACAACGGCTCAGTATGGCCGCACGACAACGCCATGATCGCCTTCGGAGCGCGCGACCTCGTCGAGAAAGACATCGCCCTCAAAATCCTGTCGAGCCTGCTCGATCTATCCCTGTTCGCGGATCTGCACCGCCTCCCCGAGCTCATCTGCGGCTTCCCCCGCCGGCCCGGTAAAGGACCCACCCTCTATCCCGTCGCCTGTTCGCCCCAGGCCTGGAGTGCCGGAGCAGTCTTCATGACCCTGCAGTCCTGCCTCGGTCTCTCCATCTCCGCGAAGGATTCGAGGCTGCAGCTCTATCACAGCGCACTGCCCGAAGCCCTCAAGCGCGTAGAAATTCGCAACCTCCGCATACGCGACGCCGTCATCGATATAGCCTTCGAGCGATACGCCGAAACCGTCGGCATCAACGTCCTACGCCGATCCGGAAACGTAGAGATCCTCGCCTCGAAATAGCCCTGGTCAGGGCGGCCCTCACAGCGATGGTCTGTACGGCAATGGACGCGAATGACCAATTTTCCCACGTGGTCGTCGGATAGCCAATTTATCTACTTCCTGCTCCCACGGATGATCCGGGCGTGTTTAGAGTCCGTGTATCGGGCGGCAATCAACGGCACAAATTTGCTTCCCCAACCGGAGATCATTGAGGTGCGTAGTAGTTGCCGCTGCGGGTGTCCCCGCGTCGAGTTCAGCGTTCCGGTAGATTCACCATTCATCGCCTCTCCACACAGGTGATTTCGCGACGGGAGGGATTTTTTACGAGTGAACCGTTAGGCAATCCTTAGAGGCCGTTGCGTGGCTTGGCCGGGCAGCTAGACGACATCCCCGGTCCCACTCCCCGCATCTTATCCCGTCAATATCCCGGCTGTCTTACGCGTCAAGCGAGAACGATCACCGTTCGGTCCCGGGTTACCGGCAAGTTCGCCTTCAGTTCCGATAGCGCCTCTTATGTATAGTGGCCCTGGAAGCGCAAAGTTGAAGTGTCCGGTTTGTGCAAAGTTGAAATGTCCAAACTACCCTTCCGAAGATGAGCTTCGGGAGGCAGAGATCGGGCTTGGTGACGATGAGCGGACGCGAACTGCAACGCATAGAGGTTCTTTCCGAAGTTCTGGCAAGGCGACCTCTGCTCACCTCGCATTGGTCTTTGGGCTGGTAGACGGTGAAATTTTCAAGAAATAGCCGGTCCGGGTGTAGACGCTAAGTTTGCTGTATCCGGAAGCACGCGCTTCAACTTTGACGGTGTGATAGTCGTTAGTGGAAGATCCTGCGGAGTGGTACGCGACGGCGTACTGGTTGCGAATATCACGGGCTACTTCGGCGGCGATCGAATCGATATCCCTCAGCGAACCGGGGAAAAAGGCGATTCCTCCTGTCTCGCTCGACAGCGCCTGCAAGGCATGTCTGGCGTGCCTGGCTTCGCCGCCGCTTGTGTCGCCGCCAAAGAGCAGGCCGATGGAGTAGATAATGGGACCCTGCATGCCCTCAACGCGATGGATCGCCTTATCCAGCGTTAGATTTGAAGCGTTGTCATCACCATCCGTAATAACAATCAGCACCTTTCTTGGGCGCTTCGCGGATCGTTCCATCTTATCGGCGGCGGTCACGACGGTATCGTAGAGCGCGGTGCCACCCGACAGGTTGAGGTGTGCAAGGCCATCCTGTAACTTGCCGAGATCCGAGGTGAAATCCTGATCGAGGAAGGCCTGGTCGGAGAAATTTACCACGAAGGTTTCGTCTTGCGGATTTGAGGCTTTCACCAGATCAAGTGCGGCAGAGGCGACGGCGGCTCGCTTACCGCGCATGGAACCGGAGTTATCGACGAGCAAGCCGATGGAAACAGGGGTGTCCTGATGCTGCAGAGAGACGATGGTCTGTGGAATCTTGTCTTCAAATACTTTGAAGTTGTTCTTGTTCAGATCGTTGACCAGCTGCCCTTTGTTGTCCAGCACAGTACAGTTCAGGACAACCTCTTCGGCGTTCACCTGCAGCGTGTACGCGCCGGAGGAGCTTCGCATGGGCTGCTGGCTCTGCATGACCGCAGTCGCGGAGACTCCGAACTGTTGGGACTGAGGCGGGAAAGGCACGGGTGCGGCGCTCTGTGCGCCCGCGGAGATAGTGCAGGAGCTGAGAATTGCGAAGATGGGAAGCAGACCGGATGCCCGCTTCATCTTGACTCTCCCTGGTCGGCGCTGGGCATGGGCAGCGACGTTCTGTTACCGAAACCGATCTCCATGTTTGTGTCTTTGGGGAAGACGATGTCGCGTCCCCGTCCGAGAAAGTTCACGTAAATGGATCGGGTCCCACCGTAGGCGCTCATGAGGATGCCATACGTGTGAGAGCGATAGGCAACCCCTACGATCATACCGATGAGCTTAAATCCGGTTGCGCCTCCGGCTATCGGGCTCGCATCGCCGACATCGTTCCGCCCGCCGCTTCCAATCAGGGCCAGGCCCACGGATACGCCAGTGGAAAGATATCTCGTCTTCGACGAAGTTGATTTGGCGCCGCCTTCGGAATCGAGTTGAACATTGTCCGCCGAGTCGGACTGAATACCCTGGAGGGTAGTGTCCACGTTCTGAACAGCTCCGTCAGGAAGGACGACCTCGCGAAAGACGATGCGCAGCTGTCCGTTGCGGTGCAGGCGGCGGGCGGCCCGCACTTGAAGAACGGAGCCTCGAAGGCGAGTTCCGGCGGGAAGGATGAGGCTTCCCTGATCCAGGAGCGGCTGCGAGACTTCGGCTTCGACGTCGGCGCTCTTCGCGGTGGTTGCCGAATTCAGCGGAGTCAGCAAGATGGCGTGAACCAGGCTCCCAGGTGGAGGCTGCGTGCCGACGGTAGAAAGAGTTTTCGATGAGGCAGATTCGCTGCCGAAGTCGAGCGGCTGCGAGAGCTCAACGGAGTACAGGGTTCCGGCATCGATGTACTGCGGGTGTGCGGGAAGCTGCGCGACGGCATAGCGCACGAAGCGATGCATCTGGCCTGGCGACTCCACCTGCTTCATGGCATTGTGCCACTGCACGCGGGCCTGATCCATTTTTTGGGCCGCTGCATCCTTCACAACGTTCTTCTTGTGCTCGCCAGCGCTGACCAACCGGATGACCTGTCCCGAGCCGGGAACCACTGTCGCGTGCAGGCTGATGTGACGGCCATCGGGTAGGATGAGTTCGTCGAAGACTACAGCGAGTTCGTGATCAGGAGTGAAGTCGGCATTCAAGGCGCTCAGAGTTCGTGTGCGGCCTGGGACAGGATCAATCGCCGAGATCCGTCCCGTTGCCGCAGTACCCACAGGAATGACGAGATGGTCGAAGACATAGACGGGCTGCATGACGTGTCCGTGAATGGGCTGGCCGACCTTCTGGACGCGCTCTTCCCTATCCAAGGCGATCTGCAGCGGGGTGCCATCGGGAATGGTCAGCGCGATAGTGTGACTGTCGGACGATGGCTGTGAAGAAGCGGGCTGAGGCAGGGAGGCGGCAGTCTGTGCCGGCAACCGTTCAGCGCAGACCAAAACAAATATGGACATGCAAACAACGCGGAGGAACGCCATTCAGGAGAGGACCTCAGGAGGTGCGGGATACGTTTCAACTGGCGACCTACTGGCCTCATCCTGGTCACTCCCTGGCACCCGTACCGGCGCAACGGAGACATCCGAAGGTGTTGCATCCGGATAACTCCTCAGCTGCGCCGCGATGGTTCGCGTGCTCCCGGGCTCTTCACAAATAAATTTATCGGATTTAGATGAAGACAATATTAAGGCTGGTGAGACGGAGGGCGAAGAAACAGGCCCACTCAGTGACCTGCGATAGAAAGCATCGAAGATTTGATTGTCTCTTGCGGCCGCTGATTGGACCAGAACATCTATGGACATCTTCATGACATTTTCTCTCTTGAGGCAGGCGACCTCATCAAATCGATCTTCATGCCCTCTCTTTGATGGTAGGCTCCAGTGAACGATTTACTCAAAAGAGTTCGCAGTTGTTGATAGAATCTCAACAATGGAATTCAGCTCCCGGCAGCTGAGGGCGTTTCAACTGGTCGCGCAGCATCGCAGTTTCACTCGAGCGGCGGAAGCACTCTTCATTTCTACCTCGGGATTGAGCGTGCTAATACGAGAGCTCGAAACCCAGCTCGGATTCCGTCTCTTTGATCGCACGACCCGCCACGTCGTGACCACGGTTCACGGAAATGAATTGCTCGCGGCGACGCAGCCGCATTTAAATGCACTCGATGCCGCGATGTCGCGGATTGGACAGACTGCGGAAGGAACCGGACAGGAGCTGTCTGTGGGAACGACGCCCATCATCGCGGCCAGTATCCTGCCGCGGGCCATCAGGGAGTTCCGGAGTCAACGACCCGATCTGCGTATTCGATTGTTCGATGCGCATCTCGCTACGATCCTAAAGAGAGTCGAAGCCGGCAAACTCGATTTGGGCCTGGGGACTTTCAAGAGCCGGCCCGGAATCCGGCGCACACCATTTTTTCGTTTCTCTCTGGTCCTGATTCGAGCCAACAAGGATGGGGCAATTCATCCAGCATCGGCGGCGTGGTCTGAGTTGAACGGACAAACACTCATCTCAATGACTCGAAGCTATCCTCACCAGCAGCTCATCGATGAGCATCTGGCGAAAACAGGGGTCCGGTGGCAACGCGGGGTCGTGGTGAATTTCATGGACACCCAGATCGCGTTGGTAGAGGCGGCCGAAGGCATTGCCGTTATTCCCTCGTTTGGACTGCCGGCCTGCAGCCATAGAACGGTTGTAATGAGCCAGTTAATCAATCCCGTCGTAAACTTGGAGTTCAGTCAAATTAGCAACCGCGGAAAGAAACTCCCACCCGGCGCCGAGGAATTCACCGCCTTCCTTAAGACGTATATTGCTAGATGGGCAGGCCGCACCGGAGTCCTTTAGTAGTCAGGCTTTGTGCTTAGCTCTAAGTTTCGCACTGCAGTTGAAGAGTAAGCGGCGCGCATGCGAAGAGGATCAACCCTGGAGCGACTCCACGTGCTCATCCCGAATTCGACGGCGACATGGGCCCGCGGTGGCCGGTCAACGTCATCGAGCCCGCGGCCAGGAATGCCGCGGGCTCGATGATTGCTGAGATCTACTTCGCCGCCACCAGCTCTTTGACGGGAATGCCAAGAGCTTTTGCGACGCCTTCTCCATAGCCCGGATCGGCCTTGAAGAAGTGCTCCAGCTGACGTTCCTGGATGTGCCGCGGAGTCTGCAAGAGACCTCCGGCGATATTGCCGATGAGGCGCTTGCGCTGCTCGGGCGTCATGAGCCGGAAGAGTTGGCCCGGCTGGGTGTAGTAGTCGCCGTCATGTTCGCGGTGGCTGAACCGGCCCACCGTCGAGGTGCCGTACGTCGTGGGACGCTCGACATACTTCGGGTCCTGGGTCGGGCCGCCGAAGCTGTTTGGCTCATAGTTCGGACTGGCGCCGCCATTCGCGTTGAAGCGCATGGAGCCATCACGGTTGTACGTGCTGAACGGGCACCTCGGCTCGTTCACCGGCAGCAGGTTGTAGTTCACGCCGATGCGGTAGCGCTGCGCATCCGGATAGCTGATGAGCCGCCCCTGCAGCATCTTGTCCGGTGAGAAGCCCATGCCGGGAGCGACATTCTTCGGGTCGAACGCCGCCTGTTCCACCTCGGCAAAGTAGTTTTCCGGATTCCGGTTCAGCTCCAGCTCGCCCACTTCAATCATGGGATAGTCCGCGTGCGGCCAGACCTTGGTGACGTCGAACGGATTGATGTGGTAGGTCTGCGCCTCTGCCTCCGGCATGATCTGGATCTGCACCTTCCACTTGGGGAAGTCGCCTTTCTCGATCGCGTGGAAGAGGTCGTTCTGCGAGTGGTCCATGTCCACACTCTTCATGTGGTCGGCTTCTTCGCGGGTAAAGTTCTTGATCCCCTGCTTGGTCTTGAAGTGCCACTTCACATAGAACAGCTCGTTCTTCGCATTGATCAGCGAGAACGTGTGGCTGCCGTAGCCGTTCATGTGCCGGTAGCCATCGGGAGTGCCGCG
>DATMPD010000150.1:0-3702 GCA_035567955.1 Edaphobacter sp. | reverse complement strand
CTGCTCTTCGCCGCAATCTGCCTCAACCTGCGCGAAATCCCCGCAAACCTGCTTTCACTCGGCGCCCTGGATTTCGGCATGGTGGTGGACGGCTCCGTAGTCATCGTTGAAAACATCGTCCGCCACCTCAGCCACGGCCGCAAGGAGGGCCTGACCCCAACCCAGCAGATCCGTGAAGCCACCCACGAAGTGCAGCGCCCGGTCTTCTACGCGCGCGCCATGATCATCACCGCATATCTGCCTATCTTCACGCTGCAGTCGGTAGAAGGACGCCTCTTCAAGCCCATGGCATGGATGGTGACCTTCGCGCTGCTCGGCGCGCTAGTCTTCTCCCTCCTGCTCGCCCCCGTTCTGGCGAGTCTGCTATTCCCCAACGGCGCCAGCGAGTGGGAGAACCCGGTCATGACCTGGCTGACCAGCCGCTATCGCCAGGCTGCCAAATGGGCCATCGAACATCGCTACGTCACCGTCGGTTTTGCGGGACTGACGCTACTCTTCGCGTGTTTCCTTGGCTTCAGCGGCGTCATCGGCTCCGAGTTTCTCCCCCACCTCGACGAAGGCTCCATCTGGGTCCGGGGCACGCTCGCGCCCTCGACCGGTCCCACCGAAAGTCTCCGCATCATGAACGACACCAGAATCAAGCTCGCGTCCTTCCCGGAGGTTATCAAGGTTGTCAGCCAGACCGGACGCCCCGACGACGGCACCGACACCACCGGCTTCTTCAACACCGAGTACTTCGTCGACCTCAAACCCAAGGAACAATGGCGCTCCGTCTTCAAGGAAAATAAGGACGAACTCATTACCGCCATGGATCGCGAACTCGAGCACACCCCGGGCGTCCTATGGAGCTTCTCCCAGCCCATCTCTGACAACGTCGAAGAAGCCGTAAGCGGCGTCAAAGGCGAACTCGCCGTAAAAATTTACGGCGATGATCTGAAGACCCTTGAAGAGAGAGGCGATCAGATTGTTTCGATCATGAGCAAAATTAAAGGCGTGCAGGACCTGGGCCTCTTTCGCGTCATTGGCCAGCCCAACCTCGACTACATAGTGGACCGGCAGGCCGCCGCCCGCTTCGGAATCAACGTAGCCGACATTCAGGACGCTATCCAGACCGCCGTGGGTGGTAACACGGTAAGCCAGGTCCTCCAGGGCGAAGCGCGCTACGACCTCGTGGTTCGCTATCTGCCGCAATACCGCAATACGCAGGAGGCGATCGACAACATCCGCCTTCTCTCGCCCTCGGGAGAACGCGTCTCACTGGCGCAACTCACCAGCGTGAAGATGGAAGACGGAGCCGAAACCATCGGACGCGAGGGTGGCCAGCGTTTCGTCGCCATCAAATACAGCGTTCGCGACCGCGACCTTGGCAGCACAGTCGAGGAGGCTATTCGAAAGGTCAACGAACAGGTGAAGCTGCCTCCCGGCTACAAGATCGACTGGGCCGGCGAGTACGAGAGCCAGAAGCGGTCGTCGCGGCGGCTCATGTTAGTGCTGCCTATCACCATCCTCATCATCTTCGTCATCCTGTACTCCATGTTTCACTCGGGCAAATGGGCCGGTCTTATTCTCCTCAACGTTTCCATGGCGCCTGTCGGTGGATTGATCGCACTTCTGGTGACCGGCACGCACTTCAGCGTGTCTTCCGGTGTAGGCTTCCTTGCCCTCTTTGGCGTGTCCGTTCAAACCGGGGTCATCATGCTGGAGTACATCAACCAGATGCGCGTACGCGGCCACTCCATCGAAGAGTCAGCCATCGAAGGCGCCGTACTTCGCCTCCGGCCCATCATGATGACCATGCTGGTCGCCACCCTGGGCCTGCTTCCCGCGGCAACCTCGCACGGTATCGGGTCGGATTCGCAGCGCCCCTTCGCCATGGTCATCGTCGGCGGCCTTATCGGGGCGCTTCTGATCAGCGTCTTTCTTCTGCCCACTTTATACGTCTGGATCGCCAGACCGGACGATGTTCTTCCAACACCAGAGACGGAGTTTGAGAACTGACGTACAACGAAGAGCCTGTTTGATCGATCGACAGGTACAGAACGATTTGGAAAACGACGATGTCGTCGATGACAACCGTCGAATACAAATGCAAACTCGACATCGCCTGTGAAATAAGTGAAGGCAGGCGAGTTCGGGGAAGGATTCTTGCAACTATGACAATACGCGCGCATTATCGCTTGCCTGGGCAGAGATGCTGGTTCACCCTATTGTTACTGTGCTGCGCGACCCACTATGGACATGCGCAGCAGCCGCTGACCTGGGATCAGGTGAAGGCGAAGTTCGAAGCCGCCAATCCGTCGTTGAAGGCGGATGCCCTCGGCGTCGACGAACTCAAAGCTCAGGAGATCACGGCCTTTCTGCGGCCGAATCCCCAGTTCACCATGACGGTGGATGGGACACAGATCGCTCCCAACGGGGGCCATTGGCATCCGGTTTACGGAACGTTCGCCGTCCCCAACTTCAGCTACCTGCATGAGCGCGAGCATAAGAGAGAATTGCGCCTGGAGAGCGCCCAGGAAGCCACGCGCATCGGTGGGTCACTGCACGAGGATCTGGAGCGCACCCTGCTTTTCAGCCTGCGCTCCGCATTTGTGCAGACGCTGCAGGCCAAGGCGGTGTTGGAACTGGCGAAGGCCAATCTCGAGTATTACGACAAGATCATCGCTATCAGCAGAGATCGTCTGAATGCCGGCGATATTGCGCAGGTCGACTTCGACAGAATCGAGCTGTTGCGGGTGCAGTACGAGTCGGAGATACAGACAGCTATCGTCAATCTGCGCACACAGAAGATCCAGTTGCTGCAACTGCTCAACGACCGCACGCCGCTGGACCAGTTCGACGTGAACGGTCGCTTCGACTTCACCAGCGACCTGAAGCCGCTCGACGACTTCCGCCAGGTGGCGCTCGATGCTCGCCCCGACTTGCGTGCAGCGATACAGGGAATCGAGCAGGCGAAGACGAATCACCAGTTGGCGATCTCGAACGGCTCGACCGATCCGACATTTGGCACCTGGTACACATGGAATTCCGCAGTGAACAACCCGGACCCCCTCCACCTGCAGACTTTGGGTTTTAGCGTGAGCATTCCACTGCGCATCTTCGACCGTAATCAGGGCGAGAAGCAGCGCACGCTGATCGACATCGACCGCAATCAGAACCTGACCGCTGTAGCGCGGGCGGGGGTCTTCAGCGATGTCGACTCTTCGTATGAGCAGGTGCGCAGCAGCATCGAATTGCTCAAGCCCTACAAACAGAAGTATCTCGATCAGGCAACACGAGTCCGGGATACCATCACCTTCTCCTATCAACATGGCGGAGCCTCGTTGATGGATTTCCTAAACGCTCAAAGCGACTATCGCGTCGTACAGCTGACCTATGCCCAGATGATCGGCTCGTACCTGGTAGCTGCAGGCCAGCTAAATCTCGCCGTGGGACGCGAGGTGATCCAATAATCGGATCTTCGGTTTTGATGGCTCAAATGTTGCGGTTATGTGGTGACGATTACTCCTTGGGGAAGGGAACGAACTTGTTTGCACAGGATGCAGCCGGTCCTTTGCCCGGTGTCCCCTGCACAGTCGAGTCAACTCCGCCTGCGAACTGCAGATTCGCCGTTCCAGGCCCAAGCACAAGATCGGCGTGGTGAATCGCGTAGGTATAGTTCGCCGAATCCGTCAGCAACACATTGTCGAGAGTGGCCCCGAC
>DATMPD010000149.1:0-3515 GCA_035567955.1 Edaphobacter sp. | reverse complement strand
AAAGGCCTCCGCCGGTTGCGGAGGCCTTTCTTTTGCTAAGAAGCTTTAGAAATCCAACTGCACTTTGTTTATTTTCGATATATGAAAAAGCGCTACACCCTCGAGCAGAAACGCTGGGACGACCCAGTCGATCACGCTATGCCCGAGCACACCCGCGTCCCTGCGAGTTTCACCATTGGCAGCGTCCGGATCGCTCCCGCGACCGTGCTTGCGCCGATGGCCGGCGTCACCGACACCGTCTTCCGCCGCTTCATCAAGAACGCGAGTCAGTTCACTGCTTCCGCCGGTACAGCCGATGTAACCGAAGAAACTTCGAACCAGCAGTCCGGCTGCGGCCTGATCATGACGGAGTTTACCTCCGCCGACGGCCTCTCCCGCATGCGTGAGGTCAAACGGAAGCGCTACCTGACCTACTATGACGACGAACACCCGATTTCGGCGCAGCTGTTCGGCTCGAACCCGGTCACGCTCGCTGATTCCGCGCGCATCGTGCAGGACGCGGGCTTCGACCTTGTCGATTTGAACCTCGGCTGCCCGGCCAAGCGCGTCGTCGCCTGCAATGGCGGCTCCGGCCTGCTGCGCGACCTGCCGCTGATCGAGACTATCTTCAAGGCTATCCGCGCCGCTGTCACGATTCCCTTCACCGTCAAGTTCCGCATGGGCTGGAGCGACAAGCACATCGTCTGCGTCGATCTCGCAAAGCTTGCAGAAGACTGCGGCCTCAACGCCGTGGCCCTGCATGCCCGCACCCGCGAGGACGGCTATACCGGCCAGGCGCGCTGGGAATACATCGCCGCGGTGAAAGACGCCGTGAGCATCCCCGTCATCGGCAACGGGGACGTCCGCACCCCGGAAGACGCCGCTGCCATGGTCGACGTCACGCACTGCGACGCCGTCATGATTGGCCGCGCTGCGCCCTCAAACCCATGGATCTTCCGCCAGATCGCGCAGTACACCGCCTCGAAGGAAGCCACTGGCGTCGGAACCTACGATCAGCCTACCGACCAGGATCGCTACCGCATGATCCGCGACTACTTCGGCATGCTCATCCACGAGATCGAAATCGAGGAGGCCGCCGAAGCCGCACGCGCCGCAGCGATCACCGCCTCTGGCCAACTCGCACGCGAGCAGCGCCACCGCGACTGCGTTGGCAAGATGAAACAGTTCGCCAGCTGGTTTACCCACGGTGTCCCGGGCGGCGGCGCACTGCGCAAACAGATCTTCGAATCGAAGAATGGCCCTGCGGTTCTGGACGCTGTAGAAAGCTTCTTCGCGAACCGCGCGACGGCCACCGAGAAGGACGATGCTGTCGCAGAAGTTGACGAAACGATGCTCGCCTCAGCCTCTGCCTACTGCGACTGATAGAATTCTCCCGTCGCTCAGAGGAGTCTAAATGAAGAAACGGCTCATGATCGCTCTCTGGAGCTTCGGAATCTTCTATGGTTTGCTCCTTTTCTTTGGAGTTTCTTATGGAATGGTTCCCTTACATCGCTTTTCACTGAAAGCAGCCTTCGTTATCGGAACGCATGCCTATATTCATATCGCTATCTGCGAGAAGAATTGGGCGGCCCGTTTGTTCAGTTCAACACGGAAAAGCCCCTCTCACCCGAGCATGTCCGGACACTACGCTCTCTCTGGAAATAACTATCGATTCGCCATCGGTGATGGGCAGCAATGACCTCCTATTGCAGCGATGGCCGTTGCGACTTTACCTTCTGCAATACCTCATCCAGCCTTCCCTTGAAGATCAGGATCTTCACCTCAATCAGCGCTCTCCCGCCCGGCGGCAGCGGGTTCTCCGGATCCACATGCTGGCAGGTGAGCTCAGGATTGCTCCAGACATTCCCCGTCGTGTTGGTGAAACTTGCGGCTACCCATTTGTGATCGTTCGAGACCGTGGCGATCAGAGGCACATCGACCGGCAGTGATGCGTTGTAATAGGTGATGCCATCCGCGCGGCGTTCCACCCTCTGCGCGGGCACCGGCCAGGTATAAGAGGCCAGATAGCGGGACGGGAGCCACTGACTGACCGGCATCGTAAGCCGGTCCGGCGTCTCGGCGGCGAGCAGCGCGAAGCCATCCTTGCGATGCACGTAAGTCCGTTCCAGACGAACGTCGTGAAAGACGCCCGTCATCCGAGGATCGGTAACTGCGGTGATCATCGCGTAATCGACGTTGGAATGATTCTCGAACTCGTAATGAAAGAGCACGCCATCATTCTTCAGTGTGGCTCGGGCGAGCATATGAATACCCGCTGAAAAATCTCGCTCATACTCCAACGAATCTCCGGACCGTTTCCAGTGTGGCTTTTCACCCTGGACACCCGGTCGAAACAGGTACAGGCGCTCCGCTTCCGTGTTTCCCATCTTCTTTGCCGTAACATGTTCCGGAAAGAGAACCTCAATCGCGGGCCGATTTAAGGGCTCACCCGGCAACCCAATTGCCAGAGCGGGCTGGGTGTCAGCCTCTGAGATTGAAAGCCGCAGCCCCTCGCTGTTCGTGAGACTCGTTGACTCCTGCGCCAAGCGACAACAGGCAACTGCACAACTACCGTCACGCAGATCAGTCGCGCACAATTCAAAAGTCGCAGATTCATCGATCCCCCGAAGGTACGATTCGATGCAAGCTAACTCCAGGCTAACGGGGCTGAAGGATCAACGCCATCGATTTTGACCAATCGGTGAGAGTCCATTACAGTTTCGTCTCATGAAACGAATCCTCTTGCTCGCCTGCCTGCTGTCGCTCCCGGGACTCGCCCAGCAACCCACGCGCCCACCCATTACCGGAATCGCCTTCGCTCGTTTCTACACGACCGATCCCGCGGCAGCGCAGAAGTTTTACGGGTCTACTCTCGGTTTCGAGCGCAAAGAAACCGACGGCATGTGGCTCTATCCCGTCAACCATACGCAGTGGATCGAGGTCCTCACCACTCCGCCGCCTCCGCAGCCCAACATCCGCATGGCAGCCGTAGCCTTCACGACCGAGGACGTGGTTCAACTCGAGCATTACCTCGAAGCGCACAATGTCAAACCGGACGTTCCCCTCAAGAACGGGCAGTTCGGCGTCCGCGACCCGGAAGGCAATCTCGTCATCTTCGTCCAGCGAAACTCCGAGAAGCTTGTCGCGACAGGGCTCGCCTCACCCTTAGCCACTAGTACCCGCATCATCCACGTCGGCTTTATCGTTACCGACCGCGACAAAGAGGACGCGTTCTGGCAGAAGATCCTGGGCTTCCGGCCGTACTGGCACGGCGGCCCCAAAGACGATAGCGTCGACAACTGGGTCAGCCTGCAGGTTCCCAACGGCACCGACTGGCTCGAATACATGCTCAATGCCGGCCCCGACCCCAGTCTTCGCCAGGCGGGCGTGATGGACCACTTCTCCCTCGGCGTCTCCCGCATGAACGACGCCGTCACCGCGCTGGCCCGTAACCATTGCGAAGGCCCCAACTGCACTAAGACCCAGATGGGCCGGGACGGCAAGGTGCAGCTCAATCTCTTTGATCCCGATCAGAC
>DATMPD010000148.1:0-27985 GCA_035567955.1 Edaphobacter sp. | reverse complement strand
GGGGTTAGTCACGGAACGCTGGATCAATCGGCACAGAGGGCGCGCGGGGTGGGCGCGGACATATGGTTTCGGCCGCCGGGATCTTCGGCGATTGGGTTGAGTACAGCTCCGATGAGCGATAAGATTCCTGCGCTGCTGATGCAGGAGCCGCACGTAACGTTTGCGATGGGGACGATGGTGCAGCCACTGTCAGGCTTCGATACGATAACCGGGCTCGATCTTGACGATTTTCGTAAGCTGAACGGCGGGTTTCACTATCGCGAGGGTGGGCCGCTGGTCAACGACGACGACATGATCGTGGACGAGTACTACGCCCAGCAGAAACACCTCCATGTGGGCGATACCATCAACTTGATGAATCACGACTGGAAGCTGGTGGGGATCACCGAGTCGGGGAAGCTTGCGCGCGTCTGTGTGAAGTTGAAGGTGCTGCAGGCTCTGACGGGAAATCCCGGTCATCTTAGCCAGATCTTCATCAAAGTGGACGACCCGAAGAAGGCGCAGGCGGTGGTGGACCAGCTGCGTGTGAAGTACAAGGGATACCAGATTTATACGATGGAAGAGTTTACCTCGATGCTTTCGATCAGCAACGTTGGGATGCTGAAGAGCTTTATCGCAGTGGTGATCGGGGTCGCGGTGGTGGTCGGTTTCATCGTGGTCTTCATGGCGATGTACACGGCTGTGCTGGAGCGGACGCGCGAGATTGGCATTCTGAAGGCCGTGGGCGGCTCCTCTGCCCTGATTCTGAATATTCTGTTTCGCGAGACACTGTTGCTGGCGCTGTTGGGCTCGGTCGTTGGTATTGGGCTCACCTACGTGAGCCAATGGTTGATGGAGGATGTTGTTCGGGCGAGTCTGGTGCAGGAGACAGTCTATGGCTGGTGGCCGATTGCGACCGGCATCGCGATTGCCGGCGCTCTTCTGGGGGCGATCGTTCCTGGCGTCAAAGCGGTGAAGCAAGATGTTACGGAGGCTCTGTCGTATGAGTGAGCCTGGGGTGGGGGCGGCGATCATCGAGATAAGTGGTCTGACCAAAACTTACCAGGTGGGCGACGTACCGGTCCGGGCACTGCGGGGCGTCGATCTTGAGGTGCGAAAGAGTGAGTTTGTGGCCATTATCGGTGCTTCCGGCTCCGGCAAATCGACCCTGTTCCATGTGCTCGGCGGCTTGACCCCCGCCACTTCGGGCACTGTGCGGATCAATGGACGCGATCTGGCGGGCATGACCAACGCGGAGAGGACGGATCTCCGTAAAGCCACGGTAGGCTTTGTGTTTCAGAAGTACAATCTGTTGCCCACGCTATCGGCGGAAGATAATATTCGGATTGTGCAGTATATTGGTGGGCGCAATCCGACGTTCGATCCGGCGTTTTTGGAGGTTCTCCGGCTGCTCGGCATCGAGGACAGACTGAAACACAAGCCTCGTGCTCTCTCCGGGGGGCAGCAGCAGAGGGTGGCGATCGCTCGAGGGATTGTGAACTCGCCTGCGATTCTGTTGGCCGACGAGCCCACAGGCAATCTCGACAGTGAGAACTCGGCTGCTGTTTTGAAGCTGATGAAGGACCTGAACCGCCGCCTGGGACAGACAATTCTGATGATCACCCACGATTCCGACGCGGCTTCCTATGCCGACAGGATCGTCAGGATGCGCGATGGGTGTATCGTCTAGGAGCGCAATTGTTCTCGAACTTGACTGGCCTTTCCCCTGACGGCGCGCATCCTAGGGTTTGGAGCGCGACTGAATTCTGGAAGACAACTGTGTGTACGGTATGAAAAGGCCCCGAGAGTAGCTTCAAATAGAGAAACAAGGAGTCCTCTAGTCACGTTGGGACGTATACCATTACAATCAAAGCTAAAGCCGAGAATCCCGATTCAAACGCTTCCGCCACTCTGTCCAATACAAACTCGCGCCCAATTGAAGGAGACGATTCGCTCAATGAAATTCACCGCACGGATTCCGGTTACGGCCAGTCTGCTGGCGCTGCTGCTTATCACTGCAACCGGGTGTAATCGCCTGAAGGCTCGGGATCAGCTGACTAAGGGCGTGCAGGCGTTCAAGAACGCTCGTTATGAGGAAGCAGTAAACCATTTCCAACAATCGATCGCGCTCGACCCGAACTACGAGGACGCGAAGCTCTATCTGGCTACGGCGTACTCCTACCAGGTCGTACCGAATCTGGACACGCCGGAGAATCTCGCCATTGCACAGAAGGCGCTGGATGGCTTCAATGCTGTCCTGGCGAAGGACCCGAACGATCTTACGGCGTTGAAGCAGATCGCCTCGATCAATCGCAACATCAAGAAGTTCGATGTGGCGAAGGAGTACGAGAAGAAGGTGATTGCGATTGCTCCCAACGATCCCGAAGCGTATTACACCGTGGGCTTCGTGGATTGGGTGCTGGCATACAAGAACGCGACCGCGATTCTCGCCGCCGATGGACTTACTGACGTGGGCGATGGCAATCCGAAGAAGAGCAAGGCCGCGTGTCAGAAGTTGCAGGCTGCGAATACCGATCTAGTCAATGAGGGGTTGCAGTATCTGCATAAGGCGGTTGAACTCAACCCGACTTATGACGATGCAATGCAGTACCTGCAGCTGACCTACCGTCGTAAGGCGGATTTAGAGTGCGGCGACGAGGCAGCTCGGAAGGCCGATATGGCTCAGGTCGACGACTGGATCCAGAAGGCGATGGGCGCACGTAAGGCAAATGAACTGAAGAAGGAAAAGGCAACGCAGGGTGGCGTCACGATGCAGTAGCTGCTGTTGCTTGCTGGACCGGAGGCCTCCTGCGATGGGAGGCCTCTTTCGATGAGGTGTGCTTCTGTTTGCCTGGTGTTGCTGCTGGTAAAATTGCCGCTTGCGACGAACGATAAAAAAAGTGTTGATTGCGAATCGCGGTGAGATTGCTCTGCGAGTGATTCGGGCTTGCCGCGAGATGGGGTTGGCTACGGTTGCGGTCTACTCGGATGCAGACCGTGGCGCGCTGCATGTGTTGCACGCCGATGAGGCGTACCGGCTGGGACCTGCGCCGGCGGCGGAGAGTTATCTGCGTGGGGATCTGATCCTGGAGATTGCGGGGCGGGTGGGGGCGGATGCTGTGCATCCGGGGTATGGGTTTCTGTCGGAGAATGCGGAGTTCGCGGAGGCTTGTGCGGCGGCGGGGGTGACGTTTGTTGGGCCGCCGGCTAGTGCGATGCGGGTGCTGGGGTCGAAGACAAGGGCGCGGCAGGCGGCGGATGCTGCGGCGATGCCGCGGGTTCCGGGCAGTGTCACGGGGCTGGCGGATGTTGCGGAGGCGGTTCGCGTGGCCGCGGGGATTGGGTATCCGGTGATGCTGAAGGCGGCGGCGGGCGGCGGCGGGAAGGGCATGCGCGCGGTGGCGAAGGCAGAGGAGCTTGCGGGGGCGTTTGCGGCGGCGAGCAGTGAGGCGGAGAGGAGCTTTGGCTCGGGCGAGGTGTATCTGGAGAAGCTGATCGAGCGGCCGCGGCATATCGAGATCCAGTTGATGGCGGATGAGCATGGGAGTTGTGTGTATCTGGGCGAGCGGGAGTGCTCGGTGCAGCGGCGTCATCAGAAGGTGATTGAAGAGGCTCCTTCTGCGGTGGTGAGTGAGGATTTGCGGCGGAGGATGGGCGAGGCGGCGGTTCGGCTGGCGTTGTCGGCGGGTTATGTGAATGCGGGGACGGTTGAGTTTTTGGTGGATGCTGATGAGAATTTTTATTTTCTCGAGATGAATACTCGGCTGCAGGTGGAACACCCGGTGACCGAGATGGTGACGGGGTTGGATCTGGTGCATCTGCAGCTTCGGGTAGCGATGGGGGAGCCGTTGCCGATCAGGCAGGAGGAGGTGCGGCTGCGCGGGCATGCGATCGAGTGCAGGATCTATGCGGAGGATCCGGAGAACAATTTTTTTCCGTCGCCGGGGCTGATTACGCGGCTGGTGCAGCCGGGGGGGCCGGGGATGCGCGAGGACTGCGCGGTGTTTGCGGGGTGGACGGTGCCGCTGGATTACGATCCGATGCTGTCGAAGCTGGTGGCTTTTGCGGAGACGCGTGAGATGGCGATCGACCGGATGCTGCGGGCGCTTGAGGAGTACGTCATCGGCGGGATCAAGACGAATATTGGCTTGTTCCGGCGGATTCTTACGGATGGGGATTTTCGCGCGGCGCGAATCGATACCGGATATCTGGAGCGGTTGCTTGCTGCGGGGGCTGCTCCGGTGCAGGAGAGCGTTCCTGAGGACGTTGTGGCAATTGCCGCAGCACTGTTTGCGGTGTCTGCGCGGCGGGAGACGGTGGCGGTGGGTGATGTTGCGGCGGAGAGCAGGTGGGCCGAGGCGGGACGGCGGGAGGGGTTGTGTCTGTAACGGTCTGGCTGGAGATTGGGGGGAAGAAGGTGCGGGTGGAGTTGGGCGGGACCTTCAGTGGGGGCGTGGGCGCCGGGGCGATGCAGTGTTTGGTGGATGGACGTGCGGTGAGCGTCGATGTGCGGGTGCTGGAGCCGGGGGTGATGTCGCTTTTGATCGTCTCCCCAGAGGCACAAGGGTCCACAGAGCCACAAGGGCGGCAGTACCGGTGTGTGCTTGATGGCGATGGGGTGGTGATTGATGGACGGCGGTATGGCTTTGAGCTGCAGGATCCACGGTCGCTGCAGGGGAGGCGTGGGGCAGGAGCTGGGACCGAGGGGCCTCGTCCGGTGAAGGCTCCCATGCCGGGGCGGGTGGTGCGGTTGCTGGTTGCGGCTGGGGATGAGGTGGAGGAGGGGCAGGGTTGCGTGGTGATTGAGGCGATGAAGATGCAGAATGAGCTGAAGTCGCCCAAGGCGGGGCGGGTGGCTCGGGTTGGGGTGGTTGTGGGGGATACGGTTGGATCTGGGGATGTGCTGGTGGTGGTGGAGTAGGGTTGCCGAAATCCTATTTCGTGGGAAGTTCGACGTGGGCCAGGATCGACGACAGCGGCAAAGGGTGAGAAACCTCTTAAGATTTCACGATGCATCTTGGATGGCCTGTTAGGTAGCGTTGGTCGAAAAGCCAGAGTTATTCATTTGGATTCTTTAAGCAGATGGCTGTCGGGAGGCGCACGATGACTGATTTTGCGCAGTGCAGCACCTCCCTACGCCATCGTACGTTCGTGCTTTATTTCGACGCCCGATTCGTGGACACATCATCCCTCGCGGGAGCCGCATGCCACCGTTCCTTGGGAACGATCTTCGGTTGATCCGGGTCGCCCTCATAGGCCGGCACCATGACCTGTATTCCGTACTCGTTGAAGACATCGAGAATATTCCTATGGAGCGCAGTTTTGAATACAAGCATTGAATGTGGCTTGTCGCAGAACACGTTGATTTCGTACGCTACGCAGAAGTCACGAAGTTCCATCTGCAACACGAAAGGGGATGGGTCGCGACGCAGTCCCTCAGTCCGCGCCGCGGCTTCGAGCAACATTGCTTCGACCTGCCTCCAGGGCACGTCGTACCTGATACCAACAGTCGTGTGCACAACCAAGCCCCTCGCATTAGCTATTGAGCTGTAATTAATGACTTCGCTGCCCAGAATAGAGGAGTTGGGAATAATCACTTCCTCGTTCTTTCTGGTGCGCAGGTGTGTAACAAGAAGGCGAATCTGCTCGACATTGCCAATGTGCTCCCCGATTTTCACCAGCTGGCCAACCCGAAACGCACGACGATACGTCATGCTGTAGCCTGCGACCAAGTTCCCGATGAGCGAAGAGGAACCCAGGGAGAAGAGGACTCCAATTAACAGCGAAACACCCTTGAAAGCCCCTGATTCGGAACCGGGGATATAGGGATAAGCGACGACGACGGCGAACGCGATTACGAGCAGCCGTACCAACCGGTAGGTGGGCATGGCCCACTCCGGGTCAAACCCTTTCCACGTCATGGTTCCGGCACTAACACTGTCAAAGACAGCTCTAATCAACTTCAGCCCGTAACGCGTGACCACGACAAGAATCCCTAGAAAAACAAGGTTGGGTATTATGCCAACCAGTCCTGAGCCCATGGTCCGCAACGGATCGACAGCCATTCGGTACATCCTGTTCGCAAACGCTCGAGTCCATGGAAAGAGGGAGAGGACGTAGTGGAGGTAAACGTAGACTGCCACCGCGATTGTCACGCCATACGTGAGGTTCAGCAGGCCGACAAGGACCTGCCAGAGCTGTTCCACCTTAATGATGTGATGCGCCTTGTGTTCCAACCCCTCAATACGCGCCCGATAACGCCGCTCGAATCCTGCTCGCAATAAGGCGACAATCCGGCGGCCAAATCGCAATGCAACGAGTAGCACAAGTGTCGCCCCGAGCGCGTATAGGGCGTGCCACCATAGAAATCCGGGGCGCCTGTCTCGGCGATATGCCTCGATCGCCTCGCCGATGTGGCTTCTGTAGACCTCCGCAAGCGGGCGGGGAGAGATTCCTTCGATTGCCGCGTCCTCGTTCAACACCGCCAGGATGCGCTGACCGTCGGCCATGATCCAGATCCCTTCAGGATGGTCTTCAAGTGAGAGCGAATTCGCGCCAATCTTCGAGTTCCGGGCCACCGCCTCTATTCGATTTTCGATCTCCTCCGCGCGACGCTCCGCCGGGTGGGCTCGAACGCCACGTACTGAGAAGAGCGTCTTGCCGTCGATGACGACGTCTGCCTGGGGCAAGTCGTTGTTATCCTCGTCCGCCGCCGCTGCATCCCTGCTCGCCGCAACTGCATTCGGGCTTTCCTGGCCGAAAACAGGAATACCTCCGCCTAGTGCCAAGGCAAGGACGGTTAAAAGGATGGATGCTCGAATGTTGGACATCGCTTTGACTCCTGAACGTGAAGCTGAGTACGTTTCTGCCGAAGTACATCGGCAATATGAGAGCTCATCAGAAGCTCACGGCATACGTCAAGAAAATTTGACAGGCAGGTCAATGAGCGATATCAAGGCTTAGCACTCATTGAAAATCGTGCCCGGCACGCCTGGTCAACTTAAGCGTATTTCTCAGGATTGATCTCAGTTTATCTTGCTGGTGTAAGGCCCACCGCCCTTCATTTTTCTTGGTGGCGCATTACGGTGACGCTCTCGTGGGGGAGAGTGATCTTCAGCGGTTCGTTGGGTATCGTTCCGTTCTTCACGCTGTAGGCGCCGGAATCTGTGGTCAGGGGCAGAACGGTATCGTCTTTGGCGATGGAGTACATCTGTAGTATTAAAATTTCGCGAACCGCTAAGTTTCAGGTTGCTTGCACGTCCACAAATTCGATGGGAAAGAGATTGCGATGTTTGATGGTTGCTCGGTGGTGGAACTAAGGCAATATACGTTGCATGACGGGGCTCGGGAACGGCTGATCGATCTGTTTGAAAGTGAATTCATTGAATCTCAGGAAGCGCTCGGAATGCGTGTTGTCGGTCCATTCCGTGATCTGGAGGACCCCAATCGCTTCGTCTGGCTGCGCGGTTTCCCTGACATGGACGAGCGCAGCTACATGCTTTCTGCTTTTTATGATGGCCCGGTTTGGCGAGTCCATCGCGATGCAGCCAACGCAACGATGATCGACTCTGACAATGTGTTATTGCTTCGGCCTTGTGGGCGGCCGGGCGAATGGACTTCGGCGAATGGGGCGGGTATGGGATGGTTCGGTCGCGATGCGTTGCGCGATCCGCTGATTGTGGCGAATATTCATTACGTCGATCGATCTGCGATCAACGAGTTCAGGCAGTTCTTCGAGAAGACGATGAGGCCTGCGCTGACGAACACGGGGGCAGAGGTGATTGCGGCGTTTGAGACGGAGGCCGCGAGAAACACTTTTCCAAGGCTCCCGGTTCGAGAGGGCGAGACGGTGTTGGTCTGGCTGGCGGCGTTCCGGGATGCCAGGCATTTTGAAGATCACGTGGCGGCGCTTCGCGATTCGCCGGACTGGCGGAAGGATGCGGCGCCAGAGGTCCTGCGCCAATTTTCACGAAAGGCCGAGGTCTTGAAACTTGCGCCGACGCCTCGCGCTCGATTTCACAACCAAATTGAGGTGTAAGGTTTGAGGCTAGCGCGCTACCGGTTATCGGCGGGCTTCATTTTTCCTGAAGGCGTATTACGGTAACGCTCTCGTGGGGGAGCGTGATTGTCAGGGGTTCGTTGGGCGTTACGTTCAGGCTGGAGAGCTGCGGGACGACGCGCTTTGGCTCGACTTCGTCGTTGATCACGTAGCGTGAGACTGCGGTGATCTGCTCCACTTTGGCCATCTTCGTTGCGGCGAAGGCGCCGAGGTTGATCTTTGTCGATGCGTCGTCGGTCAGCGAGCGGTTGACGCAGAAGAGGGTGAGCGTGCGTTTGTCTGGGCTGCGGGTGGCGACCACGTCGATGTAGGGAACGTCGGGGACGTCGGCGTATCCCTGGGTTCCGTTCTTCACGGTGTAGGCGCCGGAGTCTGTGGTTACGGGGAGCACGGTGTCGTCTTTCGCGGCGGAGTACATCTGGAAGACGTAGTAGGCGGGTGAGGCGAAGACCTGCTCGCGTCGCTTCCAGATTCCGGCGAACTCCATCAGGCCGGTCAGGTTGACGAGCTTCACCTGGGCGTTGTGGCGGAGGTAGGTGTTGAAGGCAGCGGCGATCATGACGGCGCCACCCTCGTTGCGCGAGCTTGGGCTTTCGTTGGTGAAGTTGCGCTCGCCCTCGCCTTTGCTGTTGAAGAGCCATTCGGTGATGGCCAGGTGGGCTGTGCCTTTGTATCCGGGCGCGGCGTCGATCTGTGCCTGCATGCGGTCGAGGTCGGGGCCGACGGCGTGGGGCACGGCGTAGGCGGCGGCGGCCATGAAGTCCGGCGTGTAGGGGTTCAGGCGGACGTGGTTGGTGCCGGTGATGAAGTGCGTCGTCAGGAGGTCGAAGGTGCCGGGAGGATTGGTGAGTTGTGCTGCATTCCACTTCTCGAATGCATTGGGCGTGGCTCCGGTTGCCAGCAGGGTCGCGTCCTTCGATACCGGCCGCAATGCTTTGCTGAAGGCGAGGGTGCGCGGTGCGATCTCGTGGATATCGGGATAGCCGACCTGCCATCTTCCGTAGAGCTCGTTTCCCATCTCCAGGATCAGCGGCCCCTGGTAGCGGTCGTGTATGTAGCTCAGCCAATCGACGGCCTCCTGCGGGGTTCCGCTGCCCATGTTCAGGTTGAACTGGGGTTCGGCGTGGACGAGCTTGCAGAAGGCGAGGAATTCGTCTGTGCCGAAGTTGTTGTACTCGGGGATGCCCCAGGCGATGTTCTGCATGGTGATTCTTTTGTCGAGAGGGCCTACGCCGTCTTTCCAATGGTAGTAGCTGCTGAAGTTGCCTCCGAGGCGGAGCTCGGTCATATGCATGGCGTCGGCCATGCGAACTACGTCGGGATCGAAGGTTGCTATGGCGTCGTCGGGCATCAGGGAGATCTGGTCAACATCGACGCGCTCATCGCCCTCGATGGAGACGGCGAAATCTACTGGTTCGAGGCGGTGGACATCCCCTGTTTCGAGGCGCAGCGCGGCGGTGTATTTGGTCCACTCGGTGGCTGTTATGTCGATGGATGCGGTGGCGAATACTTTGTCGGAGGTGCGGGAGCGCAGGGACACATTGACGCGTGAGGGGCCGCTTCGGTGTTTGGCGTAGAGAGAGGCGGTGAAGCCGTAGGTCCTGGGCACGGGCAGGTACACTCGCTGCCTGATGCCGGTGAGGTCACCGGGTGTGCCCATGATCTCGAGCGATTGCCAGCTGTTGGCAGCGTCTCCGACGTGCAGCTCATAGCGATTGCCGGCGGCGCGGTTGAGCGGCTGCCAGGGGATGGGGATGCCGGTGGTGTTCGATGACTCGATCAACTCGGGCTGGTCACGAAAGATCTGTTCGAGCATGGCGTGGTTCCACAGGCCGGCTTCGAGGCTGCCGTTGACGAGGATCTCGGCGATGACTCCGTTGTCGATCGAGTAGTCGATTGGCTCGATGAAGGTTCCGAAGAGGCGGGGTGGGACGGTGCCGAGGTTTCCGGCGGGATCGACGCGGATCTCGACGACCTTGGGCATGGGTTTGGATTGGGTGATCTGGGCGATGGAGGCGGCGGAGCAGAGCAATACGGCTGAGAGTAGGCGAATGGCGCGTATTGCGTGCATTGGGGCTCCTGTAATGGATTACAGGAATGGACGTTACTGACTGGCGGCGGCGCTGTCAAGGGGTTGGGTAGTGCAGGGCGAAGGCGGGTTGGGGGGAGCGAAGCGGGAGTAATGTAATCCTTTACAATTCATCGGCAAAACCTATACTGTGTTTCTCGCTGCAGATTCCGAGGATGCACTTCATGAACCGGCGCAATTTCTTTAGTCTCTCGGCAGGGGCGATTCTGGGGACGAACCTGCCTTCCGGCGAGCCGCAGGCGACGCAGCGCGATGCCGGCCTCAAATTTACACAACAACGCACCGGGGCGGGACCGTTTCGTCTTCCCGGCGGCGGCAGCACGCCACATATGCTGCTGATCAGCGCAGACATGGTCAGCCCGGATCTTTATCATCCGGCACGTCCCGTTTCCAAGCATGTTCGCATTCCGAATATCCGGTCCTTGATGGAGGACGGAACTTTTTTCTCCAATGCGTTTTGTACTGTACCCATCTGCGCTCCATCACGCGCGTCGTATCTCACGGGGAGATACAGCTACATTCAGGGAAACAGCGAACGCGCACCGGAGGGTTTAGAGACGCAGCTTCGGCCGGATGATGTGGTCTTTCCGGAGTATTTGAAGGCTGTAGGTTACGTGGCGCGCCAGATTGGCAAGTGTCATGTGGGGACTAAGAAGTTTCTGGATGCGTTCGGGGAGAACGACCAGCCCTGGGATCGGTGGTCGCCGCCGGTGTTTGATGACGATGACTTTCTTTCGTATCAGCGTAGCCTGGGCGTGAAGCCGCAGAAGTACTCGCGGGAGATTGTGTTCCGCCTGCAGGATCGGAAGACTCCGGGGAATTCCACGGGTGGATGGATTGTGCAGGAAGACGGCAAGCCGTTCCCGCTGGAAGCGCAGTACAGCTACTACCTGGGGAAGAAGACGATGGAGACGGTGGAGGCGCTGCTTGCAAATGGATCGGGGAAGCGGCATCCGATGTACCTGCAGCTCGATATCTTCGATCCGCACCAGCCTTTCTCTATTCCTGCGGGATTTGAAGATCGCGAGCGTGAATTGCGGGCCGCGATCGCTTTGCCTGAGAGCTACACCGCAGCGAGGCAGCGAGATTTTCAGCGCGCTCCGAATGAGCCGGAGATTCTGGATATCTACAGACGCTACTGGGGTATCTATGATCCGGAGCAACTACTAAATTACCGGGTTGCGTATGCCTTGCAGATGGAGATCGTGGACCACACCATTGGAATGGTGCTGGCGCGGTTGAAAGAGCTTGGGCTGTATGACGAGATGCTGATCGCGTTTATCTCCGATCATGGGGAGATGAATGGCCGCCGGGCGATGGTGGATAAAGGGGTGTATCTGTATCCGGATGTGTTGCGGGTTCCGCTGGTCATCAAGACGCCGCGCAGCCTGGGGCGAAAACATGCCGCGGTGGAATCACCCGTGTCTCTGCTTGACCTTTCGCTGACTCTGCTGGATTTTGCTGGTATCAAGCCGGAGGCGAAATTCGACGGCGTTTCGCTAGTGCCTTATCTGCGCGATGGCGAGGGTAGTGAAGATCGAACGCTGCTTTTTTTTGGCGGATGGCATGTCGGCGTGAATTTCGCGTGCGGCATTCAGCACCGGACGTCTGACGGGCGGCGGTATCTCTATTCTTATAACTGCACCTCTACTTTCGATGAGTTGTATGACCTTGACAGTGCGGACGCGGTAAATCTTATCGACAGCCAAGACCACAAAAACGTCCGAGCGGAGCTCATTCGTCTGCTGGGAACTGCGCTGCAGGCCGATCCTCGATGGGTTGGCTTCTGGGCGGAGTTCCGCATTGCGCGTTTCGACGCGTTGCCGAAGGAAGCGGGCGATATGCAGCTCTTCACCACTTCTTCGTGAGTTGCAAGATATCGATTGGTCAATCTTCCGGTGCTAACGTTGGAGTCGCGGGAAAGATTTCTCAGGAGACTTGTCCAGTGAAGAGTAGAAGCACTTTGCCTCAGCCCGTATTCTCGATTGGTCCGTCGATGAAAGGCCGTTCTTCTTCTGATGTCTTCAGGTTCTTCGGAGGCCTGCGGGATTTTGGCTTGATCGCGTTCCTTGCCGGGGCTTTCCTGGCTCCATCGCGCGCGCCGGCGCAGCAAGCCAGCACACACCGGCCGCCTGCGGCTCCGCTTATTGCGAACGATCCGTACTTCAGCGTCTGGTCGATGGCCGACAAGCTGACAGACGTTCCGACGAAGCATTGGTCGGAGGCAGCACAGCCTCTGACTGGGCTTATTCGGATTGACGGGCATCCGTTTCGCTGGATGGGCACTGAGCCTCGTCAGCGCCCCCGGCTGCAGCGCATGGATGCGATGCAGCAGGATGGGCTGGAGGTAACGCCGCTGCACACGAGATACCGGCTCTCCGCTGCAGGTGTGGAGTTGCAGGTGAGCTTTTTCACTCCATCGTTTCCCCAGCAACTCGACGTGCTTTCACGGCCCGTCACCTATCTCACCTGGTCAGCGCGGTCGACGGACAATGCGGCGCACCAGGTGGAATTGCTTCTCGATGTCAGCCCCCAGATTGCAGTCAATGCGAATGCGCAGCAGGTAACGTGGGGACTGTCGCGTGCGGGTAACTTGACGGTGTTGAATGTGGGTACGCAGGAGCAGGCGAGCCTGCATCAGTCCGGCGACCGGATACGCATCGATTGGGGTTACTTTCATTTGGCTGTGCCGGACGCGGAGAGTGCGACCACGGAGATATCCACGTCCGCGATGACGGAGTTCGTGGAGAAAGGGGCGCTCGAAGATGCCGATGATCTTGATATGCCGCGCGCGGCTGACAGCACGCGTGGGCCGGCTGCGCATCTGGCGGTAGAGCTTTCGTTTGGCAAGGTGACATCGGCGGCGGTGGAGCGGCATGTTCTTCTGGCCTACACCGAGGGCGATGCGATCGAGTATCTGGGCAGAAGGCTGCGGCCCTATTGGCAGCGCAACGGTATGACGACGAGCGCGATGCTTATGCAGGCGGAACGGGAGTACGCTTCGCTCGAAAGCCGAGGCAACAAGTTCGATGCAGAGCTAACGGCAGACATGGTGAAGGCCGGCGGCGAAGACTATGGCTATCTGACTTCGCTGGTGTTTCGTCAGACGATTGCCGCACACAAGCTTGTTGCCGATGTAGACGGTACACCGATGCTGTTCTCGAAAGAGAACGACAGTAATGGCTGCATCGATACGGTTGATGTGACTTATCCGTCTTCTCCGTTTTTTCTTTTGTTCAACCCGGAGTTATTGAAAGCGCAGTTGGAGCCGTTGATGCGATATGCGGCACTGCCGCGATGGCGTTTTCCGTTTGCTCCGCATGATCTGGGAACATATCCTCTTGCCGACGGGCAGGTGTACGGCGGAGGGGAGACGAACGAAGTGGACCAGATGCCGGTGGAGGAGAGCGGCAATCTCATCCTGATGATTGCCGCGCTAGAGCGCAGTGAAGGAAACTGGGAGTTTGCTAGGCGCTATATGCCGGAGCTGACGAAGTGGGCGGCCTACCTTGCGAACAAAGGCATGGATCCGGAAAACCAGTTGAGCACGGACGACTTCGCGGGTCATTTGGCGCACAATACAAATTTGTCGATCAAGGCGATTGAAGCGTTGGGCGCGTTCGTAGAGATCGCGAAGAATGTGGGAGACAAAGATCTTGCCGAGCGCTATGAAAAGCTGGTGTCTCCAATGCCTGCGCGCTGGGAGGAGATGGCGCGTGATGGCGACCACTACAAGCTGGCCTTCGACCAGAACGGGACCTGGAGCCAGAAATACAATCTGGTGTGGGACAGCATCCTGAATCTGCATCTATTCCCTGCAAAGATCAGGCGGAGGGAGTGGGCGTTCTATTCCAAACAGATGCAACCTTACGGGCTTCCCTTGGACAATCGCAAGACGATTACGAAACTTGATTGGGAGGTCTGGACTGCAACGCTCAGTGACAATCCGCAGCAGGTTCAAGACCTGCTGCATCGGCTCGTTACGTGGGCGGATACAACGCCTTCGCGGGTTCCCACAACCGATTTTTACGATACGGTCTCGGGTAAACAGATGGGTTTTCAAGCACGGTCCGTTGTGGGTGGCATCTTCATCAAAGCCCTTCTCGATCCACAGATTGCGGAGAGATGGAAATTGAAGCCGGCTGCGCCACAGGAAAAGTAATCGACCGCCGCATTGATTCGGTCATGGTTTTGTCATGGTTTTATGGCCAGGAGCTTCAAAACATTGGGTTGGTCGGCCGTGCTATTTGCCAGGCGCGGCCTGGACGCAATGACGACCGCCACGGACGCGAGCACGATTGCCATTCCCACCCATTCCGAGCCGTGGAGAGTTTCGTGCAAAAGTCCCCAGCCTAGCAGGACTGCGACGATCGGATTCACATACGCATAGGTTGCAACGGTTGAGAGCCTGACATTTCGTAGAAGATACGTGTACGACGTGTAGCCCGCGAGCGAGCCGAAAACAGCGAGATAGAGTGTCGCGAGCCATGCGCCGCGGGTCCAATGCGAGGTGCGCAAGCCGCCGCACATGACGCCGATAAGCATGCTGGTTGAACCGGCGATCAACATCTGCCAGGTACTGGATACAAGAGGCGACGCTTTCATCTTCATCCGCTTTGAAAGCACCGAACCGACAGCCCATGCTATGGCCGCGATGATCAAGGCAGCGCATGCCAGTGCATTCGCGCTGGTCAGCGATTGGCCATGTAGGCTGCGACTCATCAAAAGTGCCAGTCCGGCGAAGCCTGTGAAGGTACCTGCCCATCCCATCTTGTTCATGCTGGTACCTCCCGGCAAGGCCGCTTCGAGCACAGCGATGAAAATAGGAATGGAGGAGATCAGCAAGGCTGTGAGACCGGCCGACAGAGCTTTGCTGCCATAGTTGACCAGTGTGGTGTTGGTCGTGAACATGACGAGGCCAAGCAGGGTTACCTGCGACCATTCGCGCCCGGAGAGGCGTATCGAGCGCCGGCGCAGCAGGAGGTATGCCATGGCGATGGCTGACGCAATGACGTATCGCAATCCGGAGATGAGGGCGGGGTGCAGCAGTTGGGCAAGGTAGCGAATTGCTACGAACGTCGATCCCCAAAGGATGTAGACGGAGGCAATTGCTAAGCCGATTGGCACTCGTTCGCTCATGGCATGGACAATCATAAGACTTTGCGATGAGAGCGCCCGATGCGAGCGCCGCGGGGAAGGCGTCAAACGCAGTAGGGTGTGTGAGTGGGAGCCACGGGATGTTCTTGCTTGACAATCGTTACATTGAAGGAGGATAGTTTTGCCGCGACGAATGTAATGCATTACACGGCGTGTTCTTGAGGGATTTGCCGTGCTATGGATCCGGTCAGGACTGCGATTTTCCGGAAGGGTATGTAAAGCATTACATGGGATCGGATGAAGCGAAGAGGAAGGACTTCTTCATGCCGCCCATAGGTCAGCGCGCTGCAAGCTATGAAGTGCTATTTGATTGGAGGATCGTATGACTTTCAAGAAGCGACTATTGGCGCTTGCTCTCGCACTCCCCTTAATGAATTCAAGCTCATTGAGCGCGCAGAGCGGGAGTTCTTCGATACAGGGAACGGTTGCGGATGCGTCGGGGGCTGTGGTTCCGGGCGCTGAGGTGGTTCTGACGAATACGTCGACCGGCGTGGTGCTGACGGCGAGCACGGACGGCTCGGGGAGTTACTCCTTTCCTTCCGCACCGCCGGGTGTGTATTCGCTTCAGGTATCGAAGGGAGGCTTCGCTTCCTACAAGGTTTCTCAATTTACTGTGACTGTGGGCCAGCATGCGACAGAGAATGCGACTCTGAATATCGCATCGTCGGCGGCGACGGTTGTAGTGGAAGCAAGCGGTCTGTCGAACCTGCTGGACACGCAATCGAACGATCTGGGTACTGTGATCGGTCCCCAGAGTGTGCAGCAGCTTCCGTTGAACGGGAGAAACTTCCTCCAACTGGGGTTGCTTTCGGGAGCGACGCAGCCGACCTCCGGAGCGGCGAACGGTGCGATCGCACAGACCGGTCATCCGGGGATGTCGATCAATATCGCCGGGAATCAGCCGGATTACACCATGTATGTCGTCAATGGCCTACAGACCTTGGGCAGCCGTGCGGGGAACACTTCGCTGAATCTTTCTGTGGGCGCGATTGATCAGTTCGAGGTGCATTACGGCTTCTTCATGCCGGATATGGGACCGAATCCGGGAATCGTGGATGTGGTGACCAAGAGCGGCACGAACCATCTCCACGGGGAGGTATATGAGTTCGTGCGGAACAATCAGATGGAGGCACGGAACTACTTCAGCATTAACTCGAGTACGGGACAGCCCATCGCTCCTGGTCCGTACCATCAGAACCAGTTTGGCTTTGATTTCGGCGGGCCCGTTCTGAGGAATAAGCTTTTTTATTTTGTGAATTACGAAGGATATCGGCAGACGCAGTCGGCGATTCAGAACGCATACACCCCGACGGCGGCGATGTTCAATGGTGACTTCTCGCAGGCAGGCGTGAATATTTTTGATCCTTCGACCTACAACCCGGCAACGAATACGCGCAAGCAGTTCCAGGGAAATATCATTCCGGCCGATCGCATCTCACCCGCGTCCAAGGCGTTGCTTGCGTATTATCTGCCTGGCTCCAGCCTGGCGAGCAAACCGAATAACGTGAGCGGTACTCCGAAGACGACGTTGAACTCGGATCAGTTTATGGGCCGTATCGACTACAGCGTCAATCAACGGAATCAGCTCTTCTTCCAGGGCAACTGGCTGAACTCGCCGGCGAACAATCCCGGTCTCTTTCCGGGCCAGGGGATCGCGTTTCCACTCGATACGGAGCTGGTGAATGTGGGTTGGAATTGGACGCTTAGCTCGACGAAGGTGAATGAGCTTCGCGTGGGGGGCATTCGTGACTCGGTGTATGACGAGGGGCTGCAGGTGAATGGACTGCAGCAGAAGTTGAATATTACGGGCACCGCGGATCCTAATGGCGTTCCGGGGATCGGGCTCACGGGATTTACCGGGTTCGGCACTTCGACTGGCCTGATCGGTAATCTGGATAACGTCTACCAGATCGCCGATGGGTTCAACTGGCTGCATGGAAATCATCAGATCAAGTTCGGAGCGGAGATCGCTTATCTGCGAACGATTCAATCGAGTGCCAATGCGAATGCGCGCGGGGTTTTCAACTTCAACGGCAACTTCACCGCGCAGTTTCCCAGCAGTGGTGGATTTACTGCCATTGCCGGCACCGGCAGCTCGTTTGCGGATTTTCTGCTGGGAGATCTTACGAGTGCGCAGTCGATCGGGATGCCGCGGACTCACCTCCGCTGGACCACGGCGCAGCCTTATGTGCAGGACACCTGGAAGATAAGGCCCGACCTTACGGCTAACATGGCGCTCTCCTGGTATGGAGCGACATCGCCCAATCCGAGCGGGCCGGACAAAAACCTGATCCATGGCTTTGACTTTGTCAAAGGGATCCCGACCTTCGCTGCGCTGGGGCAGATGAATCCTTCGGTCTACCCTATGACCATGACGAACTGGGCGCCTCGAGTGGGAGTGGCCTTCTCGCCGAGTTCGGTGAAAAATACGGTGTTTCGGGCGGGATGGGGGCTCTACTACACGACGCAGGAGGCGGTGAACTTTCAGTATGCGGTCGTCTCTCAGGTGATCACGATCAATAACGCCGTCTCGAACGTGCAGCCAAATCCAACTTATATTCTTGGCGTGAACGCTATGCCGTCGGTCACGGTTGGACAGATTACTCAGGCTCAGGCTAATGCGATCACGGGTCCGATTCAGTACCTCAGCCAGACCTACCGTTCGCCTTACATATCGCAGTGGAATCTGGATATTCAACACACCTTCGCCTCAAAGTTTTTGTTGGATGTTGCTTATATCGGGAATGAGTCGCATCATCTGGCGCTCAATTGGAATCCCTTTGACTGTTCGGCGCCGAATTCAAACCTCTGTGTTGATGCCAATAACCCCTACTTTCCGAAGTATTCCTACATGCAGGAGGTGAACAGCATTGGGTATGGAAACTACAACGCATTGCTCGTGAAGTTTCAGCGGCAGTTTTCCAATGGGCTGAGCTTCCTGGTGAACTACACGTGGTCGAAGGCGCTTGCCGCATCGCAGGAGGGGAGCAACGGCACGCTCAACCAGCGGCGGAGCTGCCTGCTGGCTTGCGACTATGGTCCGACGACCTCCAACCTGCCGCAATCCCTGGTCTTCAGCGCTGTCTGGGAGTTGCCGGTAGGGCGCGGCAGACACTTTGGAAGCCAGATGAATGCCGTCCTGAATACAGTGGTGGGTGGATGGGACATTGACGCCATCGCCGTGATGCAGAAGGGCACTCCTTTCACGCTTACCGCTCCGAACAACACGGCGTGGTCGCCGGGAGTGATCAGGGCGAACACGTATTGCAACGGCAGGAATGCGCTGACGAATAAGGACGTGCGTTCGAACGGCCACTACTGGTTGAAGGGACAGACGATTGGTCAGACGGAAGCGAACGGCGCCTGCTATGTGGATCCTTCCATCGATCCTGTGAACCTGGTGAACGGCAAGCTGCCCGGGGGTGCGAGAGCGGCCTTCGGAACCACGAGCTTCGATAGCATGACCGGCCCAGGCATCAATAACTGGGATATTGGCGTGCATAAGAACTTCACCATTTATCGGGAGATGAATTTCACCATTCGGGGAGAGTTCTTCAATGCGTGGAACCATGCGCAGTTTGCAAATCCAAACAGCGGCGTGGCGTCCAATACCTTCGGTCAGATCAGTAGCACGCAGCATGACGCGCGAGCGGCACAGATCGGCGGGACGTTCAGGTTCTGAGGGTCCTTCGACGGACGCCTGAGGGAGGGCCAGCTCATGAGCCGGGTCTTTGTGCGTTGATCAGGGGCGGGGCGCCGGCCCGGTTGAATTTCTCACGATCAGTCTGGGATGCACGACCTCTGATTTGGCCACAATACCATCGCGCGTCGCTTGCAAGAGGCTGGAAAAAGCGCGCGCGGCAATCTCACGGCGCGGCAACTGAATGGAGGTTAGCTGGGGCACGACCATGCTCGCGATCGGCAGGTCGTCGAAGCCGATGATGGAGACGTCGGTGGGTACGCCGAGCCCTGCGTGGAGGGCTGCCTGCAGCGCGCCAACAGCCATCAGATCGTTGGAGGTGATGACCGCCGAGGGGCGCGGGGAGAGAGACATCAGTTGCTGCATGGCGCGCTCGCCACCCTCGAGACGCATATCTCCAGTGGCGATCCATTGCTTGCGGACGGGAAGCTTGAAGCGTTTCATGGCCATCGCCCACTCCTGGTGGCGGCGTTTCGCAGAACTAAGCGTCGACGGACCTGCGATGAAACCGATGTCCCGATGACCGAAGGATCGAAGATGCTCGAGAGCTTCACGAAATCCGGTGGAGTATTCGACCGGCACGTTCCTATACAGCGCGGTGTAGGCCGGCTGGTTCATCAAGACCAGCGGGATATGCTTCGGGGCCATGTCCAGGGCTTCTTGATTTACCTCAGATGTCATTACAGCGATGCCGTCTACACTTCGCTCCACCATGCGGCGGATGCAACTCTGCAATCGCTTCGGGTCGTAGTTGGTGTGGGTGAAGATGACATCAATTCCCTGCTCGGTAGCCAATGCCTCAAATGCGTCGATTAATTCGGGAAAGAAGGGGTTATTAATATCAGAGACAATAAGGCCAAACATGCGAGCCCGGCCGACGCGAAGGCTTCGCGCATGAGTATTCGGCACGTAATTCATCTCGGCGATGACACTGCGGACGTGAGCGGAGGTTTTCTCGCGGACGTTGGTTGCGCCGTTCAGCACACGGGAAACAGTAGCGGTCGATACTTTAGCGCGCTTGGCAACTTGTTGAATATCCATGATCTGGCGATGGGCCGCGGCTTCAGTATAGTCTGGACACTTACCGGGGGTGCGTCGAGTGTTCTGTCTCGCACCCACTTATACTGAACACCGGGCAGAAAAAATGATCAGGCTTACGTCAGCTTTCGATGTAAGCCGCCTTTGAGGAGTTCATGGCCGTACTGACTGAAGCGATTCACATAAAGCGCAAGAGTTTGTTTGAGTTTGAAAATGCTCCGTACGCCTGTCTGGATTCAGACATCACCACGCCGACGGCTCGCGGGGGCCAGACGCTGGTGCGTTTGAAGATGCGCAACCTGCTGACGAGCGCGGTCTTTGAAAAGACCTTCAAGGCGAATGACAAGTTTACGGAACCGGACCTCCAGCTGGTTCCGGCCTCGTATCTGTATAGCGACGGCGATGGGTCGCACTTTCTGGATCAGGAAAGCTACGAGACTCTTACTCTCAGCGATGGAATGATCGTAAACGCATTGGATTTCCTGATCGAGGGCGCGTTGCTCCAGCTGCATAAGTACAACGGCAATCCTATCGGTTTGCAACTGCCGATGTTTGTTGAGTTGAAGGTGGTCTACGCTGAACCGGCGGCCCGGGGGGACTCTTCGAGCGGCAGCGGGACGAAGCTGGTCAAGCTGGAGACGGGTCTCGAGATTCGCGTTCCGCCCTTCATCAAAGAAGGGGAGAAGGTGAAGGTGGCGACGGAGAACGGGGAGTTTGCCGGGCGCGCCTGAGCCGGACGCGGAAGCACCACACGGATTTGGTGAAGATTTCTGTTGGGGCTGTGGTGGAGGCGAGCTACAATCCGTCAGCGCTAAAAATGCCATTTTGCCGACATTCATGAGATGGCGAACGTGCGCGAGGAGAGTGCGATGAGCGATATCGTGGCGGTGGAAGGACAGTCTGCGGGAGCGGGTTTGAGCCAGGTGGAGCGTGTCGTGGATACGTTTGTCGCTCCTACAAAGACGTTTAAGGATATTTTGCGGAGTTCGAGTTGGTGGTTGCCGTTTTTATTGATGTTGTTGGTGACGGTGGTGTCGACCGTGGTGGTTGAGAAACAGGTGGGTTGGGATCGGGTGTCGGAGAACCAGATCCACCAGAATCCGAAGGCTGAAGAGAGGCTGGCGAGCCTGACGCCGGAGCAAAGAGCCGCCCAGGTGCATCTGTCAGCGAATATCACCCGTTATGTGAGTTATTGTTCGTTTCTCTTGATTTTGGTGTTCGTGGCTATCTTCGCGCTGATCTACTGGGCCAGCTTTAACTCTGGGCTCGGGGCGAAGACAACATTTGGTCAGATGTTCGCTGTGTGCATGTATGCGGGACTCCCCAGATTGTTGACTGGGTTATTGTCGATTCTGACTCTGCTGTTCGGCAATAGCGCTGAATCTTACGACATCAAGAACCCAGTGGGGACGAACCTGGCTTACTTTATGCCTGACTCGGGACCGGCGCTGAAGGCGGCTCTGAGCTTCTTCGACGTGATCGGGTTGTGGAACCTGGTGTTGTTGATCATCGGAACGGCTATTGTGGCGAAGGTGTCGACGGGCAAGGCGGCTGCTGTGATAGTGGGATGGTGGTTAGTTGGCCTGGTGCTCAGCGTGGGGATTGCGGCCGCTACGAGTTAGAGCCGCACGTGGAACGATTTCACTATTGTGAGAGAAAATCCCAAACTGAAAGGCTTGGGATTTTCTTTGGCTGAAATGCGATCGTCCGGGTTATTCGGCCCAGCGTTTGAAGACGAGGGAGCCGTTGGTGCCGCCGAAGCCGAAGGAGTTGGAGAGCGCGTAGTCGATCTTCACGGGTTGAGGCTTGTTGGGAACATAGTTGAGGCGGCACTGGGGATCGAGCTCGACGATGTTCATGGTTGGGGGCGCGATCTGTTCGAGCATTGCCATAATGGTGATGCCGGCTTCGAGGCCTCCGGCGCCGCCGAGGAGGTGGCCGGTCATGGATTTGGTGGAGCTCACGAGGAGCTTGTGGCTGAGGGCGTGATCGCCGAAGAGAGTTTCGATGGCCTTGGACTCGAGCGCGTCGCCTAGAGGCGTTGAGGTGGCGTGGGCGTTGAGGTAGTCGATCTGGCCGGGCTCGATGCCGGCGACTTTGAGTGCGTGCTTCATGGAGCGGTAGCAGCCTTCGCCCTCGGGGGCCATGCCGGTCATGTGGAAGGCGTCGGCGGAGAGGCCGTAGCCGACGATCTCGGCGAGGATCTTTGCGCCGCGGGCTTTGGCGAACTCGAGCTCTTCGAGGATGAGGATGCCTGCGCCTTCGCCGACGACAAAGCCATCGCGGTCCTTGTCGAAGGGGCGGCTGGCGTGGGTGGGGTCGTCGTTGCGGGTGGAGAGGGCGCGCATGGAGGCGAAGCCTGCTACGCCGAGCGGGGTGATGGAGGCCTCGGTGCCGCCAGCGATCATGGCGTCGGCGTCGCCGCGCTGGATGAGACGGAAGGCGTCGCCGATGGCGTGGGCGGAGGTGGTGCAGGCGGTGGCGGTGGCTTCATTGGGGCCGCGCGCGCCGTATTTGATGGAGACGTGGCCGGCGGCGAGGTTGATGATGGCGCCGGGGATGAAGAAGGGCGAGACCTTGCGGGGGCCGCCGTTGAGCAGGTTGATGTGCTCGCGTTCGATGACGTCGAAACCGCCGATGCCGGAGCCGATGTGGACGCCGATGCGGTCGTGGTTCTCGTCGGTGACCTGGAGATTGGAGTGAGCCATGGCTTCGGCTGAGGCAGCCAGGGCGAAGTGGATGAAGCGGCCCATCTTGCGGGCCTCTTTTTTGTCCACGAAAAGGAGCGGGTCGAAGTCTTTGACCTCGGCGGCGAAGCGAACGGGGTGGCCAGTGAGATCGAAGGCTTTGATCTCGGCCATACCGCTTTTGCCGGCCAGAAGGCCTTTCCAGACCTCAGGGGTGGTTTTGCCGACCCCGCAGACGAGCCCGAGGCCGGTTACGACGACGCGACGTTGCTCCATTTTTTATTTTGCCGCCTTCTGGTTCTTTTCGATGTAATCGACGGCGTCTTTGACGGTTTTAATCTTCTCTGCATCCTCGTCGGGAATCTGGATGTCGAAGGCTTCTTCGAACTGCATGACGAGTTCGACGACGTCGAGGGAGTCGGCGCCGAGATCTTCCTGAAAGCTTGCGCCGGGGGTGACTTCGGCTTCATCCACCTGGAGTTGCTCGACAATAATCTGCTTTACCTTTTCGTCTACTGCTGCCATTTCGTTCTCCTGTTTAGGTCTTGGAATCAAGCTCTGAATGTCTTGGCGTCGGTTGCGATCCATAGCCGCCATGGCCAACCTCAAGCATACTGAGCGCCGAGGTGAGTGTAAAGCAAAGGGAGGGCTGGGTGTTAGGGACTGGTGGGGAGGGTGTTTTAGTCGTCGTCGCTGGAGGCGGCGAGAAGAGGGGCGACGCCGGGCATGTCGTCGAAGTCGATGAGGTTCGAGACGACGGCTCCGGCGGCCAAATTCGAGGTCGGACTCGAGACATTTTTTAACGCTTTATTGATGGCGCGAGTGCGAACCCCAAGCTTCTGAATGGTGTTCTGCACGGTGCCTACCTGGTCTTCGACCTTTTGCATAAGACCGCCGTAGGTCTCGAACTCTTTTTTGGCGGAGGAGAGGACGCGCCAGACCTCGTCGCCTTTTTTCTGGATGGCGAGGGTGTGGAAGCCCATCTGGAAGCTGGTGAGGATGGCCATGAACGTGGATGGGCCGGCGATAGTGACGCGACAGTGGGACTGGATCTCGGACTGGAGGCCTGGGCGGCGGACAACCTCGGCGTAGAGGTTTTCGGTTGGCAGGAACATGATGGCGTGGGGCATGGTGGTGGGCGGGTCGATGTACTTGTCACAGATGCGCTTGCCTTCGGTGCGGATGGCGCGTTCGAAGGCGCGACCGGCAGCGGCGATTTCTTCCGCCGAGCCGTGGTCATAGGCATGTTCGAGGCGCTCCCAGTCTTCCTTGGGAAACTTGGCGTCGATGGCGAGGAGGGTATAGGAGTCTGCACCTTCCCCATTGGGGAATTTGAGCGCATATTCGACGGCCTCGAGGGTGTTCGGCTTGATGCGGGCGTTCTTGATGTACTGCTCGGGGGAGAACATCTGCTCGAGCTGCTGGCCGAGCTGAAACTCGCCGACGACGCCGCGGGATCGGACGCTGGAGAGAACTTTTTTCAGGTCGCCGACACCGGTGGCGAGTTCCTTCATTTCGCCGAGGCCCTTCTGGACTTCGCCGAGGTGGGTGGTTACCTGGCCGAAGGATTCGGTGAGGCGGGTCTGCAGGGTGGCGTGGAGTTTTTCGTCGACGGTGACGCGCATCTGTTCGAGCTTGGCGGCGTTGTCCTCGTTGAGTTTGGTGAGGCGGTCTTCGACGGTGAAGCGGAGCTTTTCCTGTTGGGTGTTGGCTTCGCCGGAGAGCTCGTTGAGGCGGCTGTGAAGGGCTTCACGGGCTTCGAGCTGGTTGCGGTTGACCTCGGCGATGAAATAGGAGAGGCGCTGCGCGATGGAGTCGAGGTTCTGCTGGACGGCGTGGCGGAGGATCTCGTCGGAGGCTTTGTTGTCGGAACGGAAGCCGTTCAGCCCGGTGTTGAGGAGGTTGCTGAGCTCGGCGATGTTGTTGGTGATCTCGCTGCGGAGATTGGTGAAGTCGGTGGCTGCGGCCTCGCGGGTGCGGCTGGCCTCGGCCGCGTTGTCGGTGCGGAGTTGGGCGAGCTCGTTACGGAGGTGGTGGTCGAGCGCCTCTGAGCGGGCATCGAGACGGACGAGCTGCGTGGGAAGTGCGTCGGCGAGCTGGACGAGGCGGGGATCCTGCTGAGGGGCAGGGGATTTGCGCACGAGAAGGAAGACGACGGCGATGAGGGTGACGATTTGGAGGATGAGGAGCGGGGTCGGCATATTCGGCTTTCCTTCGCCCTCAGGATAGCACCGTAGCTGTTGATCGCTGGAATTTCTTGTGCGAATGGAGGGGAATTGAAGAAAATATTGAACCTGTTCAAAAACTTCTTGCAACCTTGAGGCGAAAGGGCTATTTTATAAATTGAACGTGTTCAAAATATAGAAACATGAAAACCAAAGATACAAGAAAGGAGTCGGAACCATGGATATGAATACAAACGTTGCAGCGTGCTATCTCAGTTATCTTGCTATCAGCGTTACGCTTACCATCTGGGTGGCGCGAACTCTCTATAAAAACGGAAGAATCTTTCTCGTGGATGCTTTCCGCGGAAATGAGGAACTCGCTGATTCGGTGAATCATCTGCTCCTCGTCGGGTTCTATCTGATCAATGTGGGCTATGTTGCGCTGGCATTGAAGACGACGGAGCCGCTCTTTACTCTCCGACAGATTATCGAGATGGAGAGTGTCAAGATAGGTGTGGTCATGATGATTCTGGGGGTAATGCATTTTTTTAACATCCTTGTGCTCGCGAAGATGAGGAACCGGTCGACGTCGTCGCGCATTGGACCACCCCCGCAGGTAGCATGAAGCTGATGAAGATCAAGAAGTCGGAAGAGACGCGGACCCGAATTCTTGAGGCCGCGCTCGCAGTGTTTGGCGAGCGCGGTTTCGAGCGTTCAACGATGCGTGAAATTGCGGGCGCTGCGGGAGTTGCTGTGGGGGCCGCTTATTATTACTTCGACTCGAAGGACGCAATTGTGATGGCGTTCTACGAAAGGTCGCAGGAGGCGATGAGACCGCGGATTGCGGCGTTGCTGGATAAAAGCAGGACGCTTGAGGCTCGGCTGCGGGCGATTGTCTCGACGAAGTTTGAGTGTTTTGCACCGAACCGGAGTCTGCTGGGGGCGTTGTCGGCCCATGCGAATCCGGAGCATCCGCTTTCGCCGTTCAGCAGGGAAACGGCAGCTATTCGGGAGCAGGATTTGATGTTCTTCGAGCGGGCGGTCGCGGAGTCGGAGGTGAAGCTGCCCGGGAATATTCGACCCTATTTGCCACGGCTGCTTTGGATGTACCAGATGGGGCTAATTCTGTTCTGGGTGTATGACCGCAGCGAGAAGCAGGAAAGGACAATGCTGCTGTATGAAAAGACATTGAAGATGATTCTGGTCACGCTGAAGCTGGCTGGGATTCCGCTATTGCGCCCGATCCATCGGCTGGCGGCGGAGTTGCTTGAGGTGATCTATGGGAGGGTTAGGCCGGAAACTTCGATGCATGATCAGGGGAAGACGACATCACAGCGGGGAGTAAATCAGCATCTAAACGGTTAGGCGAAGCGTTGAGCAATCCGCTTTCGTTACTCTAAACCTTTTGAGAAGGAGATTCACAATGGCAGAGGCTTCCAGGAACCAGAGTTTCGATGAGATTCTGAGCAGGATTGGGCCGGATGCTACGGCGACGTTCGATAACTCGCCTAGTAATCCGACGGAGCATGCCAGCAGCGAGGCGACGAATGCGGCGACGGCTGTCGATGCGGCGCCTGCGGTGGATGATGACGACGAAGAGTTGGAGGAGGACGATGATGACGCCGCCGCATTGGAGGAAGACGACGAACTGAATGAAGAGGAAGATGTTGAGGACGAGGCTGGTGTCTGAGGCAGAGATCCATAGCGGAGATGCCGATTAGCGCGATGGCCACTGCCAACTTGGGCGGTTGAACAGGGTTGCGTCGGAAAGGATGGTTTCGCCGAAGGTTTTTTCCAGATGCAGCTGCTTACACTGCGATGCCTCGCTGAGAGATTCGATCAAGATGCGGGCGTGGGAGACGACGATGAGTTGACTCTGCTGCGACGCGGCAATAATCAGCCGGGCGAGGGCTGGCAGGAGGTCGGGATGGAGGCTGGTCTCGGGTTCGTTTAACACCATGAGTTGCGGGGGGCGGGGTGTGAGGAGGGCAGCTGTCCAAAGGAGGAAGCGAAGGGTGCCGTCGGATAGTTCGGCGGCCGACAAGGGACGGAGCAGACCGTGCTGCTGGAGTTTGACCTCGAAGCGGCCGTTCTGCACCTCGATGTGAACGCGGCTTTTGGGGAAGGCATCGTCGATGGTGCGTCTGAGGGCTTCATCGTCGCCGATTTCTAGAATGGTTTGGAGTGCGGCGGGCAGGTCGGTTCCGTCGTTATTGAGTACGGGGGTGAAGGTGCCTATCTGGGGGGTGCGCACGGGCGATGCGATATCGGTGCGGAATCCGTCGTAGAACCGCCAGCCTCGGATGGACTCACGCACGGCCAGCATTTCGGGAGCGCGCTGCGGGTCGGCGATGCTGGTCAGCATGCTGTCGGCAGGGCTGAGGTTTTGGGTGAGTGTGACGGGTTCCTCGTCGCGTCCTGCGGGCAGGTGGACGAAGTTGTTGTGGCGGTCGACGAGTGCAGCGGCTCTTCGGTATTTGCCGCCGTGCCAGATGCATTCGCGTTTGATTGCGGGATCGAGGTTGAAGAGTGTGGTTGGCGGTGGCGGCGGTGGATAACCGAGGTCGATGCTGTAGCCGTAGGTCTCGCCGGAGAAGCCGAGCTTGAGACTGACGGGTTTGCGTTGGGCGGTTCCCTCGACGGGGTGATCGCCTTGACGGACGGAACGAGCGATCGTCTCGGGGCCTGCCCACAGGGTGGAGGGTAGTCCTCCTTCGCGGGCGAGTGACGCGACGACCGAGTTTTGTGCTGCGTCACCGAGTAAGCGCAGCGCTCGATACAGGCTGGATTTCCCGCTGCCATTGGCGCCGGTAACGAGATTGAGCGTGCCGAGCGGAAGTACGAGATCCCGTAGAGAGCGATAGCCGGAGATCGCCAGGGTTTCGATCATGGGAGAAGGATAGGGCAGGAATCTGAAATGATCGACAGCCAATCTGTTGAAATGGTTATGGAGGGCACTGCGATGCCGATTGCGAACTATAGTGTGCTGGCGGGGAGGCCGACGGCGGGGAAGGTTGTGAGTGGGGCAAGTGCGCATTATCAGATCACGATGCAGGCTGCGGGTGGGCCGTTTACGGTGGCGGTGAATATTCAGTCGGTGGATGGGTCGGA
>DATMPD010000147.1:0-6745 GCA_035567955.1 Edaphobacter sp. | reverse complement strand
TCCTCGAAGGCAAAACCCTCCCCGGCGTCGCCGCACTGACGGACAACCAAAGATTTCGATAGTTCGTGAAGGTGGAGTAATCCACATGCGCAAGCCACTCATCCTTACGCTCGCCTTCATAATCTCGATGGTGCTCGGTGTCGTACTGTTGCTGCTTATCATCACTGCGATCGGCTTCATACAGATAGCCATAAAACAGCGCAATCACTCCGGGATCGGAGCGGTAGCCGGCGGCATCTCCGAAGCATCAGTCTTACTGGTGCCTCTCCTCTTCGGCGTCATCGGCGTCCTCATTACCCTTCGCCAAATCGAACGCAGAAAATCATAAGTAATACGGAGCAGCGATATGCGCGTCGCGGTCGTATCCGACATTCATGGAAACCTCACTGCATTTGAGGCAGTGCTGGCGGATATTCGGCAATGCTCTCCAGACCTGGTGCTTCACGGAGGCGACTTAGCCGATGGCGGATCTAGTCCAATAGAGATCGTTGACCGCATTCGTGGTCTTGGCTGGCAAGGCGTGATGGGCAACACGGATGAAATGCTTGTCCAACCTAATTCGCTGGAGGACTTTGCGAGCCAGTCTTCGGCTCCGCCCGATCTCTGGACGGTGGTCCGGCAGATTGCGTTGGCGACCCGTTCCACGCTTGGAGAGGAAAGACTGGCATGGTTGCGGGAACTACCGCGTGTAAAAACTCAAGAGGGCTTCGCACTAGTCCATGCCACTCCTGAGAGTTGTTGGCGAGCGCCTGTGGCAGAAGCGACCGATGCAGAGCTGGAAATCATCTATGGTTCCCTTGGCCAGCCGGTTGTCGCCTTTGGGCATACACATCGCCCTTCCATTCGCAGCGTTGCTGGGAACCCTAGGCTCCTAATCAACACCGGAAGCGTTGGCCTTTCCTACGACGGTGATCCCCGTGCATCCTATCTGATTCTCGAGGAGGGGAACCCTTCGATTCGAAGGGTCGAATACAACATCGAGAAGGAGCTAAAAGCGCTTGCCTCCTGCCGTCCACCTGGTGCAACGTGGACGGCAAAAATGCTTCGTACAAGCTCTCCCCAGCTTCCATAACCAGGTGCCATAAACCGTCAGGTTAAAGGGCAGTCAAGCTTGCTATGCGATAACTCTCCCGAGCGATGGCAATCCGGAAGCTGGCCCACTACACAACACCCAGTCTCTTCCCAGCGCAGCGTGAAGATGGAATACTAAGTTACAAATGCGCAAGCTCCTTATCGCCGCCAACTGGAAGATGAACAAGACCCCCGTCGAATCCACCGCCTTCCTCACCAGCTTCTTCCCTCTCGTCAAGCAGAACACTACTGCCGAGATCGTCCTAGGCCCCGCGATGACCTCCTTACCCGCGCTCATCGACGCCGCCCGCTCCCGCTCCATCTTCATCGGCGCACAGAACATGCACTGGAAGAACGAAGGCGCCTACACCGGCGAGACCTCGCCCGTCATGCTCACCGCCATCGGAGCGACCCACGTCCTCATCGGCCACTCCGAGCGCCGCCAGTACTTCAACGAGACCGACACCACCGTCAACCTCAAGCTCAAAGCCGCCCTCGCCCACTCGCTCATCCCCATCGTCTGCGTCGGCGAAAAACTCGAAGAGCGCGAAGCCGGCCTCACCCCCAGCGTCCTCGAACTCCAGACCTCCATCGCGCTCGAAGGCATCGATCCCGCCATAGCCGCCCCCATTGTCTTCGCCTACGAGCCCGTATGGGCAATCGGCACCGGCCGCACCGCCACCCCGGAGATCGCCGAAGACGCCCACAAGATCATCCGCGACCAGATCGCCAAATCCCTCACGCCCGCCCTCGCCGCCTCCATCCGCATCCTCTACGGTGGCTCCGTCAAACCCGACAACGCAAAATCCCTCTGCTGCATAGGCGACATCGACGGCGCTCTGGTGGGCGGAGCCAGCCTCGACCCCCAATCCTTCGCCGAAATCGTCCACAACGCAAAACCCTGACTTCTCGTCGACAAAAAAAGCCCCGCAGCAGTAACTGCCGCGGGGCCATTCTTTGCCTTATGCAAAATGTTCTATCGATAGTGACGATAATAATGATGCCGATAATATCGGTGATGATAGTGCCGATAATAATGGCGATGCTCGGGGTTTACCCGAACAACAACTTGCCCTTCGGCTGGTTTCGATGTCGCAGCCAACGCAAAGGTAAAGAGCATACTGATAGCCAGAATCCAGTAGGTCACAACGGTTTTCATCGTCGGTTCTCCTTAATTACAAACTGACCAACTCAATCACTGGTTAGGTCTGATTCGAAGCCGCTCGCCGTCGTTGCACCGAAATAAAGTCTCTTTCCAGGCAACCATCAAGCTCGTTTCGCTGGAAAATGACCACTTATTTCTAAGCGGTGGAACAACTCTCAACGTCGCTTTTTTTCCCGTTTGCGCAGGACCGTCTACTAAGCCAGACTCCTGAACCCACCCAGACCCTTACCGCACCACCCCAGCCTGATCCATCGGCCAGTACACAAACGCTGCCTTGCCATAGATCAGCCCTCGTTCCACCGGCCCAAAGTCACGGCTATCACTCGAAATCGAGCGGTGATCCCCCATCACAAAATATTCATGCGCAGGCACCGTCATCTCCGGCTGCGATCGCTCATCGGTGAACCGCTTCGGCACATAAGGCTCCTCCACCCGAGCGCCATTGACGTACACCTGTCCATGATCGATCTTCAGAGTATCCCCCGGCCCGGCAATCACCCGCTTGATATAGCTCTTCTCATGATCATGCGGATACAGGAACACCACCACGTCCCCGCGATGAATCTCCCCTACCCTGTAGGCCAGCTTATTGATGAAAAGCCGGTCCTGATCCTCCAGCACCGGCAGCATGCTCGTCCCCTCCACCCTTACCGGCTGGTACAGAAAGATGATAATAAGCGCCGAAGCCACAACCGACACCACCAGGTCCCGCAACCAGGAGTGCATGAGTCCCCTGGCCGATCCCGGCGGTCCACCACCCGGTTTATTCTCGGGGCTCTCCGGAGCCTGCCCCGGCTGTCCGTCAATCTCCATACTGTCTCCGGACCTCCCTCATTTAGACGTGCTAATCATCGGAACGCAACCGTCTGTGCCGCCTGACGAACTTCCCGGACACAGCTAACCTATTTAGCTGGACTTTCATCGTATATATCACAGGCGGGAGCTTCGACATAGCCCCGTCCAGCCTATGAGACGTCCTCGGCGCTACCGGGAGTTCCTCCTTACCCCACCTTCGGGCAACCGCCCCTCCAAAGTTCCACAGTTTGAGCGAACCGCGCTCCCCGCGAGTACCATCTCCGGCACACCTTTGTTAGAGCTTTTCCCATCCCATAGGAATAGAATGGAATAAACAGAACAGCAGGTTATTTATGGCAACCCTTACCATGCTAGAGCAGGCCCCTACATCGAAATCCGTCAACCGAGGCGCAGAAGAATTCAACGATCTCACGACGGAGACCGCCAACGCCGCATCCGAAGGACTCGATACCAAGTCCGCCCTCGAAATCGCCCGCATTATTAATCACGAAGACGCGAAGATAGCAGCTGCCGTCAAAAAAGCGCTGCCCGAGATCGCCATCGTCATCGATACTGTCGCTCGCTCTCTCCGTGACGGCGGCCGGCTTATCTACGTCGGTGCTGGTTCCAGTGGCCGCATCGCCTCCCTCGATGCGTCGGAGTGCCCACCAACCTACTCCACTGCCCCCGCACAAGTCCAATACATTATGGCCGGCGGGCCGAAAGCCCTCGCCTCCGCCTCCGACGTCAACGAGGACTCACCCGAGATCGGCCAGCGCGACATAGCCCGCCGCCGTCCCACGCGCAAAGATATCGTCATCGGCGTCTCCGCCAGCGGCCGCACCCCCTACGTCGTCGGAGCCGTCGAATACGCCCGCGCCCGCGGGGCCAAGACTGCCGCCATCACCTGCAACCACAACACCCCGCTAGCCGATGTAGCCGACACCACCGTCATCAGCGAGGTCGGTCCCGAGGTCATCTCCGGCTCCACTCGCATGAAGTCCGCCAGCGCCCAGAAGATGATCCTCAACATGATCACCACCGGCGCCATGACTCGTCTCGGTTACGTCTACGACAACCTCATGGTCAACGTGCACATGAAGAACGCAAAGCTCGTCGAGCGCGGAATCCGCGTCCTCATGAAGGTCTGCGAGATCGACCGCGACACCGCGATCCGCACCATCAAGTCCGCAGGCAAATCCATTCCCATCGCCGTGGTCATGCTCAAAGCCAACGTCGACAAGATGGAGGCCGTCCGCCGCCTCACCAAATCCGATGGCAACGTTCGCCTCGCCATCGACGACTCCAGACTCGAGCTTTAGGACCACGCATGCAAGACCGCGAATTCCTGTATCACGATATCCGGATATTCCTATCCGGATGCGCGGCTTTGTTAGCCAGTCTCCTCTGTCATAATCTCGGGCACTTCACCCTCGTTCTCTCCGATCCTTCCACTTGGTACCTACCCACACAACATCGCTGCGGCTGGGTCTTGATCGCCTCCTCAACATGGTTCCTCTTCGAGGCGGCAACCCGCCTTCGAAAACAATCCCAATGAGACCGCCTGCTGAAAATTCACCCGGCTTCAGCAGAGCGTTCGGCCCTCGATTCGTCTGATTTCAAAACGATCCGGCAACCATTGCTTTCCGTTGATCTCCTCCGAAGAGCAACATCCGCACCGGGCAGCGCAACATTCTCCCCCGGGCGTGTTTATTCCTTCAGACAGCGGCCAAAGCCGCCACAAGGAGCACCACTCATGAACCGCCTTTTGCTTTCCACCTCCCTCGCTCTGGTTCTCTCTGGCAGTCTTGCCTTTGCGCAGCAGCAGGACGCCGCCCCCGCCCCAGCAGCCAAACACCACCATGCCCACAACCCTCAGCGTGAAGCCGCGAAGCTCAGCAAAAAGCTCAACCTGTCGTCCGATCAGACCGCGAAGCTCGAACCGATTCTCGCGGACCGCCAGCAAAAAATCGCCGCCCTCCGAGCCGACACCAGTCTCTCGCCCGACCAGCGTCGCCAGCAGTTCCGCAGCATCCACGAGAACACCAGGACGCAGCTCGCCGGCGTACTCACCCCCGATCAGATGCAGCAGCTCCGCTCCATGCACCACGGACGTCACCAGCAGCAACAGTCAACACCCACTACCCCTCCAGCTGCGAGTTAGCATGGCCCTCCCCACGAAGCCCCCGCCAATCCGGGGGCTTCTCTCTTCTACCCACCCGTACCCCCGCAGCTACTCATTTCCACGCAAAATCTCCGTAAACTGAACTAATGGACAAATTCGTAGTACGCGGCGGCAACCCTCTTCTCGGCACCATCAAAGTCTCCGGAGCCAAAAACTCCGCCCTTCCCTGCATGGCCGCCGCCATCCTCACCGAAGACGAGGTCATCCTCGAAAACATCCCCCAGGTCCGCGACATCGAGACCGAGCGCAAACTCCTCACCAGCATGGGAGCCGAAGTCGAGCTAGGTTACGGCCGCGCCCAGCACCGCACTCGCATCAAGTGCGGCATTCTCTCCGACCCCGTCGCCAAGTACGAGATCGTCAAGACCATGCGCGCCAGCTCGCTCGTCCTCGGCCCGCTCATCGCCCGCACCGGCATCGCCCGTGTCGCTATGCCCGGCGGCTGCGCCATCGGCGGCCGCCCCATCGACCTCCACATCCTCGGCCTCGAAGCCATGGGCGCCACCATCACCCAGGACCACGGTTACCTTGAAGCCCGCAGCCCCAACGACGGCAAAGGCCGCCTCAAAGGCGCGCACATCGTCTTCGATAAGATCACCGTCACCGGCACCGAAGACCTCCTCATGGCCGCCGCCCTCGCCGAAGGAGAATCCGTCTTCGAAAACTGCGCCCGCGAGCCAGAGGTCACCGACCTCGCCGCCCTCCTCACCGCCATGGGAGCTAAAATCGAAGGCGCCGGCACCGGCACCATCCGCATTCAGGGCGTAGCCAGACTCCACGGCGCGCGCCATCGCATCAACCCCGACCGCATCGAAGCCGGCACCTTCCTCATCGCCGGAGCCATCACCGGCGGCGACCTCAACGTTGACTGCTGCGAGCCCAAACACCTCGGCGCCCTCATCTCCAAGCTCGAACAGTGCGGCGTCAAAATCGACGTAGGCGAAGACAAAGTCCGCGTCCGCTCCGGCGGCGACCTCAAAGCCGCCGACGTCACCACCGAAGAATACCCCGGCTTCCCCACCGACATGCAGGCCCAGTACATGGCCCTAGCCACTCAGGCTGAAGGCACCAGCACCGTCACCGAAAACATCTTCGAAAACCGCTTCATGCACGTCCAGGAACTCATCCGCATGGGCGCAAACATCACCATCTCCGGACGCACCGCCACCGTCCGCGGCAAAGCCCCGCTCCAATCCGCCGCCGTCATGTGCTCGGATCTTCGCGCCTCTGCATCGCTCGTCCTCGCCGCCCTCGTCGCTGACGGAGAAACCATTCTCGACCGCGTCTATCACCTCGATCGAGGCTACGAGCACTTCGAAGAGAAACTCCGCGGCGTCGGCGCCCAAATCCGTCGCATGGGCGACGTCTTCGGCAAAAAGTAACCCGCACCGCTGTCGTTGCCTTGGCCCTTCTGGTTGTTATACCCGAAGAGCCTGCCTTGGCAAACTGGAATGCGGGATATGCTTCTGTCTTTCTCTCGCTCCCACCGGCCCTAAAACCCGGTGCCCTATCCTTCGCAGTCTCAGCGC
>DATMPD010000146.1:0-9032 GCA_035567955.1 Edaphobacter sp. | reverse complement strand
CAGAGGTCATGGACGGCTGGCGGAAGCGACGATTACGGATCCGCGGCAGAACAATCGGGCGGGAGTGATCAACCCGACGGACAACGGGATCGGAGTTGGGGCGCAGCGTGGTCCGCAGCCTGGTCTGAGCAGCGATAGCGGGGTACGGTACCCGCAGGGAGGGAATCCGCAGAGCGGTGCTCCTTCTCCGCAGTCTCCGACTCCGACGCCCCAGTTGGAGGTTGGCGGCGAGGATGATTGGTTCATGGTGTACGAGGGCAAGGTGGCAAAGCCGTTGGATGGTGTTCCGGGGTGGAGATATGTAGCGTCGGATGGACTTCATCCGCATAATGTTCCGGCGGTGGAGGAGTTTAAGAAGGCGGTAGCTGCGGGGGACAAGGCTGCGGCGGCGAAGAAGCCTTAGCTGAGGGGCCTGAAGAGCGTGAAGGCCCGGGGCTAAAGCCCCTTGTAGCTGCTGAAATTTTCGCAGGGCTGAAGCCCTGCGCTTAATCCGAAGAAGCAAAAAACAAGAACAAATCTAGTGATGTTTAGTACTGGCCGTAGCGGCCTTTGATGCTCTCGAAGAGCTTGGCGGAGTCGTAGCCAATGCCGTCTTTGAAGACGATTTCGACTTTTTCTATGTCGTTGATGTTGGCGGCTGGGTTTCCGTTGATGACGACGAGGTCGGCGTTTTTGCCGGGGGCGATGGAGCCGATCTTTTCCTGCTGGCCGAGGTAGGTGGCTCCGTTGAGGGTGCAGATTTTGATGGCTTCAAGCGGGGTGAAGCCGTCGGAGTCGACGAGGAGTTCTACTTCGCGCTGGTCGCCGAAGCCGGGGAGGGTGCCGCCGTCGCCGGTGGGGTCGGGGCCGCCAAGGAGGAGGCCGCCGGCGGCTACGAATTTGTGCTCGAGTTTGGCGCCGTGCTCGTAGGCGAGGGCGCGTTCGGCGTTTGGCGGGCGAGAGAGTTCGAGGTTGCGGGTGTAGAGGTAGGCCTCGCGGGTGGGCGGGGACATGGCTTCGAGGACGCGGTTTTGCAGGCGGAGGTGTTGTGGGATGCTGCTCTCGAAGACGGGGAGGGTGCTGGTGATGGCGACGTGGTGGTCGACGAGAAGCTTGATGAGAGCGGTGGCGTCGGGGCCGTCGGGGTCCATCTTGAAGAGGGTGGGGTTGCCGGTGGTGCGAGGGCAGAGGTCGGGTTGTTTGCCGGGGTCGTTTTGGGTGTTGACGAAGAAGCCGTGCTCGAGATTGTCGATGCCGGCTTCGGCGGCTTCGGGGTAGGTGACGGCGCAGAGGTGGCCAGTGACTTTGAGGCGGTGCGCGTGCGCGGCGTCGACGGCGGCTTTGAGCTCGGCGCGGGTGATGTTCATGTAGGCCTTGTAGCTGGTGGCTCCCTGGGCGGCCCAGTAGTCGACGAAGTTGCGGGCGTCGTCGGGGCCGGTGAGGTTGTGCATCTGGACGAAGGGGCTGTTGGGGCCTTCGAGGTAAGGCGCGGTGATGTCCATGTGGGGGCCGGGGAGATGGCCCAAGTCGATCTCGCGGCGGAGGTTGAGGTCGAGGTAGGGCTCGACGGAGCCCGTGGTGCGGATGGTGGTGACGCCGGCGGCGAGATACATGCGTGGGGCGGTGAAGGTCATCTGGGGGACGATGAGGGGCGGCTCGGAGGAGCCGTCGGCGGCTTCGTCGGCGCGGGCGATGTAGTAGAGGTGGTCGTGCATGCCGACGAGGCCGGGGATGATGGTGTGGTTGTGGAGGTCGATGATTTGGGCGTAGCTGTTAGTTGGTTGGGTTGCGGAGATGCTGGTGATCTTGCCGTTTTCGATGAGGATGGATTGATCTTCGAGGGGGGCGGCGCCGGTGCCGTCGATGATGCGGACGTGGGTGAGGAGGATCGCGGGGGCGTTGACCTTGACGTATTTGGCTACGGCGGGGGAGAGGGTGGGGGTTTGGGCTTGGAGGGTTGTTGGGAGAGTGGTCAGGGATAGGGCGAGGATCGCAATGGGGGCGACGCGAGGATGCATGAGTTTCTCCGGTGGAGTGAGTTTACCTCGGACGGACTCAGCTGGCGGAGTGGGAGTTAGGAGCGATTTTCATTCAGGGGTATGGATTGGAGGAGGAGGTACTCGTTGCTTCCTTGTCGAAATCCCTGAGCGGTGAAGGGGTCTGAGCGCAAAAAAAGGACCGGAAGCTTGGGAGGCTTCCGGTTATTGAGGGTGGAGGGTTCAGGTGAAGGTTTATTGGGCGGCGAAACGGCGAGTCAGGCCGACAAGGCCGAGCAGGCCGCTGCCGAAGAGGGCGAGGGAAGCTGGTTCGGGAACAGCAGCGGGGTCAAGTGTGCCGGAGAAGTCGAGGCCTTCGTTCATTCCGTTAACCTGCTTGACGTCGAAGGTGAGGGTATTCAGTCCTGCCTGAAGACCGGTGAGGGTGACGGTGAGGGGAGTAATACAGTTGGGTCCTGTGTCGGAGCACATGGCATAGGAGTTTCCGGGTCCCATGGGTCCGGCTGCGGACTGAACGAGTTTGTTGTTGAGGAAGACCGAGACGGTGTCGTCGGCCAAGAGGCTGAGGGTGGCGACGTCGGCTGCGTCGGCGGCTGCGAGGGTGAAGGTGGTGGTGTAGATGTAGTCGCCATTCGGAACGACGACAGAAGAGGTGGGGCCAGTCGCAGCGTTGAAGGAGACCCAGCTGGAGTTGGGCAGGGCCGAGTGCCAGACGGAGCCTGGGCTGATGTTAAAGGTGTTGGTAGATCCGCTGTTAACGGTTGAGCCGAGTGGGTCATAAGTGACGGCGGTGTTGGCGACACTGGGGTTGGGGGTGGTTGTGCCGTAACTTCCGAGAAGGATGGGGGAGCCCTGGGCGGAAACGTAACCGCCAAAGACGGCTGCGCAAGCTAAAAAAAAACGTTTGTGTCTGGTCAAAATATTTCTCCTCGTGCTGGAGTTTCACGTGCCGTAGTGCACCTGGGGAAGGTGCATTTCAGAGGCCATCGGACGAGTTTTGCGGGGTGGGCTAATGACGTGGAAAACGAGGGTTAGCGAGGGTTATAAAAGCCGAGCAGAGTGGTTTGGCAGACGTAGCGAGTAATTCTTTCCGGGAACAGGGCAGATTTGCCGTAGTTCCCGGAGAAAAAATAGCATGTAAGCCCAAGTAATTACGGCAGTTGTACTTTCGTCTCATGGCAAAACGCAAGGTTAAAATTTGTCGAAGCAGGCAACCTTTGTTCGAGATTTTGGGGCGGAAAGGCACGGCAACACGTAGGCAGAAGGGAAGGCGCGAACATGCCCCCTATCGCCGTGTTCTTGCTTACGCGTCCTAAGCCGTAGAATGAGAAGATCACACATAAAAGGATGATCGAGGCAGATGGGTATGGGAGCGCAGGCAGTGCTGGCAGGGCAGGTTGAGGCGGCGGCGAAGGCGGCTGGGCTGGTTGTGATTTCGAGCGAGGTGGGGCGGGATTTCTCCGGGAATCCGACGACTCGGTTCATGCTGGCGCTGGTGACGGACAACGCCAAGAAACAAGTGTCAACGCATAGCGAGACCCCCGGCATCTCCGCTCCAACAAACAAGACGCAGGTGTTGGAGTTGAGCGACAAGTTTGATTTCAGCCGGGCGGATCTGCTGGCTGAGGTGGGGGTTTATCTGGCGGAGGCGGCGAAGCGGCTGAAGAATCCGCGGCAGGACTGTTACCTCACGCTGCATGGGCTGCCGTTGAGCTTCGAGAAGTTTACGTGGCCATTTCATGCTTCGAGCTCGGGGGCGGATACGTTTCTGGTGCATGGTGAGGTGCGGCTGGAGGATGGAGAGCCGAGTGAGGTGCATGCCCCACTTCATGCAAAGATCGCAGCGTCGATGACGGTGACGTTTGCGGAGATTGTGAAGGCGCCGGAGCAGCCGTTCGCGGAGGGATTTATTTATAACGCAGTGCGGAAGACGATGGACCAGGGGCAGCTGGAGCTGGTGAAGAGCGGCAACCGGCAGCCGGTTCCGGTGACGACGCGGTTCTATAGCCCGTGGAAGAAGCGATTCAGCTTCAACGACACGACGGAGGCGCAGCGGCAGGAGTATCTCGCGGCGAAGGTGTTCTGGCTGTCGGGGGTGCTGGGTGGGGGCGAGCCGGTTTGGGTGCTGGATCCGCGGGATGCGCAGTATCTGAATACGACGGTGGAGGAGTTGAAGAAAAATGCGATGGCGCTTGCGGGCGAAGGTGTCGTGCGGCTGGCGGCGGATACCGAGTATGCCACGCCGACGGAGGCGCTGATGGGGCATCGCGCGCAGTATGTTGCGGAGGTGCAGGCGGCGCTCGCGTTCATCAAGCCGACGTTCAATGAGGAGATGCGCGGCGGACATACGAATATGTAGGTTGTTTGCTCGCGGCTTTTGGGTGTTGGCGATTGCGTGTTGGCGATATAGTAGCGCCGATTTGCCCGTCCTTGGCGGGTTATGGTAATGTCCCTCTGGCCTTAAAGGTGCATTTTGCCTGAAGGGTAAAGAGGAAACCTCATGAAGAAAACAATTCGAATTGCGACACCACTGATTGCAGTGGCACTTATGAGCGGTGCATCTTTTTTCGCACATGCCCAGAATAATCAGACACCTACAGCGCAGAGCCAGAGCTGGAATGCTCCGCCTCCAGGGACGGAGCAGGCGCAGTCGGCGTACCGTGATGGAATCGAAGCGGCCCAGCTGGACAAGGCGGCCAAGCGTCCGATCGACGCGAAGCAGTCTCACCTGTATGTTCATCCGCCTGTGAAGGCATCCGCTCGCGACGCGTATCGTGCGAGCTTTGTTGCCGGATATGAGGCGGCGGTGAAACATAGTTCGGGTGAGTAATTTTCTGGGTCTTCTGGTGAGAATCCAGAGATAAGCAGGATGAAAAGGCCCCTATGCGGGGCCTTTTCTCTGCTTGAATGGCAGAAAGATACGAAGAGCACGATGAAGCTGTTGGCCGCTTCGGTCGAAATGACGATTCGTCGTTTGCGCGAAACCGGAACCGACGAGAGGCGGCAGAAGTTAGTGTGCGGGCTGGGTGCTGAGAGGGGAGTGGGTGATGGCGGCTCCGCAGTGATTGCAGAAGACGGCAGTTGGGTCGACGGGCTTGCCGCATGCGTTGCAGTGGGCGGCGAGTGCGCCGGGGGCGGCTCCGAGGATGTGGCTGGAGATGTAGAGGGCCTGGGCGGCGTTGTACTGGCGGACGCGGCCTGGCATGAAGAAGGCTTCGATCCAGGCGATGACCATGGGGATGCCCGTCCACGAGAAGACGAGGTAGAGGAGGCCGAGGCCATCGCGGCGGAGGTAGAAGTGATGGATGCCGAGGCCGCCGAGGAAGATGGCGAGAAGGACGCCGATGACTTCGTCCTTGCGGGCGCGTTCCTATTCGGCGTAGAACCAGGCTCGCTGATGGTCGTTCATGTTGGCGGTGTAGGTGGGATCGATTGGGTACATGGCTTCGTTCCTCTTGGATGGATATACGAGGAACGGGGGGTGAGGGTTCCCGTTCGCGGGGAATGACAAAGGCACGGCTGGAGAACGAGAGCTTGAAAGGGGTGGAGTCTCGTGGCTGGCGGAGTTCTTCGGGGTCCTTCCCATTCGGCTTCGCTCACGGTCAGGATGACGGCAAGAACTTGCAACAGCAACCGCAAGAACAAAAGCGTCTAGCGGCGGTTCATGCGTCTAACGGCGGTTCATGCCCAGGAGGCTGAGGAAGAAGCTGCCGAAGATGGCTTCGACGCCAAGCATGAAGCAGGTGGCGGAGGGTAGGGTGAGGCGGAGCATGCGTTGGGGGGAGAGATCGCCGAAGCCGGCGCCGTGCCAGATGTGTACGGCGTACCCGAGGATTCCGAGCCCTATGACGAGAAGGGTGCCGCCGAAGATGAGGCCGACTTCAAGGTTAATGTAGTTGAAGATGCGCTCGAACTTTGGGTTGGGAGGAAGAAAGCCCTCCTGTGTGCCGAAGACGCGGGCGCTGACGGCGAAGACGGAGATGTGGGCTCCGATGAGGACGAGGCCGAGGGAGTAGGTTAGGGTGTCGACGTCGAAGGTCCAACGGCCGATGGTTTGCGGGCCGGGCAGAAGCCAGAGGGAGATGAGGAGACCCGCGAAAAAAGTCAGGATGCCGGGGTAGAAGAAGAGCCAGCGGGGGCTGAAGAGGAGAAGGAAGCGGAGGTGACGCCAGCCGTCGCGCCAGGTGCGGAGGTGTGGGGGGCGGCTGCGGCCGTCGGGGGCGAGGGTGGCGGGGACTTCGGCGAGGCGGAGGCCGGCGAGTGAGGATTTGACGACCATCTCGCTGGCGAACTCCATGCCGGTGGTGCGGAGGTTGAGGCCGAGGATGGCGTCGCGGCGCATGGCGCGGATACCGCAGTGGAAGTCGCGGACGGGGATGCGGAAGAAGAGGCGGCCGATGAAGCTGAGGACGGGGTTGCCGAGGTATTTGTGCAGCGGGGGCATGGCTCCGGGTTTGATCTCGCCGCTGAAGCGGTTGCCCATGACGAGATCGTTGCCGGCTTCGAGTTTGGTGAGGAAGCGGGGGAGCTCGCCGAAGTTGTAGCTGGCGTCGGCGTCGGCCATGAGGATGTACTTGCCGCGGGCGGCTTCGATGCCGGCCATGAGGGCGGCTCCGTAGCCGCGGATGGGGACGGGGACGACGCGGGCGCCTTCGTCGGTGGCGATTTTCTGGGAGCCGTCGGTGCTGCCGTTGTCGGCGACGATGACTTCGCCGGCGATGTTGTTGTCGCGAAGGGCGGCGACGGCCTGGCGGACGCAGAAAGCGAGTGTCTCTGCCTCGTTGAGGCAGGGCATAAGGATGGTAACCAACAGCTCGCTCATTATTTGAATGCTATCAAAGTGATGTTGCGGGGAGCTCTGGATCGTGAGTGTCGTTGCGGGGAGGAAGGCTTCACACGGAGATTCCCAACGATGACACGGATAAACGGGACTGAGGGCAGCTGCGATCTTTATGGATTGGGATTTTGGTTTGCGTTGGCGGGGAGGTTGAGGGGAAGAGCGTAGAAGTGGGTTTCGCCTAGCTCACGCCATCCGGCGGAGACGGGATTGGTGCCGGTCATGAGGCCGGGCTCGAAGTAGCCGACGAGGACCTTGGCTCCTTCGCGGCGGGCTATGCCGTAGACCTGTTCGCGATTGGGCATAACGGCGAGGTAGGGGTAGAGCGGCGGGTTGGGCTCGTAGATCTCGGTGAGGATGCGGACGCCGGCGAGGCGCGCCCAGTAGTGGTCGTAGGTGCAGGCCATGGTGCCGATGCAGGCGACGGTGTCGCCGGGGCCGACGCCGAGGGTGTTGAGGGCGTGGGCGGCGGGAAAGATGTGATGGTCATACCATCCGGTGGGTGACTGGGCGAAGACGAGATCGCGACGCAGTTGGCCGACGATGCGCGCGGATTCTCCTACGGCCAGCAGAGCGAGGAGGACAATCGCGGTGGAGGCTCCGGTGCGGATGGCAGTGCTTTGGACGGCCGAGGTCTCCGCTGCAGGAGAGAGGCGCATTGCGGCGAAGAGGGGGAGGAGAAGGACGAGGAAGGCGGCGCTGAGGTAGCGGTCTTCGACGTTGACGATGGCGTAGATGCAGAGAGTGGCGGTACCGAGGGCGAATGGGACTAGCCAGAAGGCGTTCGCCGTGGGTCGCCAGGTGGGGTTCAGGCGGGCTCCCAGTAGGATCAGAACGGCGAGGAGGGCATAGGCCTCGGGGTGGTTGCACATGTAGCGGAGGATGCGCATGATGCATTGGCGGATTACGGTGATCTGGAGACGCAGGTTCATGTGCGCCTTGATGTGCTCGTTGAAGAAGGAGGTGTCGAACCAGTCCGGGTAGGTGCCGTAGGGGAGTTGTTTGTAGCTGAGGATCTGAGGATTGTCGTTGAGCTGCTTTTCGGGGTGCTGGAGGTGGACTTCGGCGGCTCCGAAGAGGGCGGTCTGGTTTTGTTGGAGGTGCATCTTTTCGGTGCCGGCGACGAACCAGACGTAGTTGAGGTTGCCGGAGTCGCCGAAGTCGAAGCGGCCCTTCTGGTGGGAGAGCGCGGCGATGTAAGGGCCGGCGACGATGGAGAAGCAGACGAAGACCAGAACAGCAGAGGCGGCGATGCGGGCGATGGATTGGCGCTGCCAGAAGAAGCGGAAGGCTATGAGAGCCAGGATGCAGAGGAAGGTGAAGAGGAAGGCGAAGGATTTCGTGAGATAGGCGAGGCCGAGGGCGACGCCCATGAGAGCGGCGTAACGGAGATGGTTGGTGGCGAGATGTTTCAGCAGAGCTGCGAGCGCGAAGAGGAGGAATGCGAGGAGGAGGGCGTCGGGGCGGACCTTGCCCATGCTGAGCTCGCGTTGGGAGGAGATGATGAGGATGGCGATGCCGAGGTAGCGGAGGGTGTAGCGGTCGAGAAGGAAGGGGAGAGGGTTGCGGGCGGCGGTGGAGGATTCGCGGAGTTCACGGAGTTGGATGAGGGCGTCGGTGAAGGCGATGACGGCTAGCATCTCGAGGAGGAAGATGCCGAAGTTGACCATGTAGTAGGCGTGGAGTTCGTTGTAGCGCGTTGGGTGGAAGAGGATGTGGCCGATGGAGAGGGCGGCTGGATAGAGGGGGTTCCAGTAGCCGTTGACGATGCCGGCCCATTGGTGGGAGCGTATGAGGTCGCCGATGTCCATGTAGGCTACGGCGTCGCCGTCGATCTGGTAGGGGTCGTAGAGGGCGTAGCCGAAGGTGGCGACGGCGGCGAGGAAGCAGTAGAGCGGCCAGAGACGACGGAGCCAATAGGCGAGACGTGTAGGCTCTGGCGAGGTTGCTGCTGTCATATGGGGGGTGTTCCTCCGTTGTGCTTGCTTTCCTACTTATCACCCTTATCATCGCAGATGAGGTGCGGGAGCCTGGCCGAAATTTTGAGTGGTGGAATGGATAAAGGAACCGCAGATCCATGCGGGATGACAACAAAAAAGGCAAGAGCAACAGCAACGGAACAACGGCAAAAGCGAGGGGCCACAGCTTTTGCTGTCGGCCCCCTTGGTGCTGATCTGGTTCTGTAGCAGTTAAAGTTACATGTCTTTGACGCCGTCGAC
>DATMPD010000145.1:0-2720 GCA_035567955.1 Edaphobacter sp. | reverse complement strand
AGGGGGTTCATCGCCTCGTCCATGCGCAGGCCTTCCTTGTAGGGCCAGTCGTAGCCGAAGGGAAGCTCCATGGCTTTTTTGTCGACGACGGAGAAGAACTGGACGTATTTGGCGCTGGGGAGCGGCTCGCAGAAGTTGATGAACTCGGAGAGGGAGTAGCCGTCCCAGGGGATAACCATGGACCAGGCTTCGACGCAGCGATGGCGGTAGATGCGGGATTCGAGGGGGCGGTAGTGGAGGAGATCGTCGATGTTGATGGTCTGGGGCTTTTTGACCATGCCAGTGATCTGGATGGGCCAGGGGCGGGTCTTGAGCTTGCCGGCGTTGTGAGCGGGATCGGACTTGTCGGTGCCGAACTCGTAAAAATTATTGTAGTTGCTGGCCTTGCCGAGGGGGGTTTGGGGCTCGTTGAGGGTGTATTTGCCAGGAGTGGTTGTGAGCTGATCGGCGGCGTGGACTGTTGCGCCGGGACTGATGAGGTTGGGGATGTAGCGCGCGGCCAGGGTAGCGGCGCCAAGGGTGGCGGCTCCGGTGAGGAAGCGGCGGCGGTTGGTCGGGTGCGGCTGCTTGGATTGCTCCTTGTATTCCGCTTTGGATTCCTCCTTATATTCCTCATAGACGTGCTGCGGGGTGATGTCGGAGGAACGTATGGTGGATTCGAGGCTGACAGATTTGCGGAGAAGCATTGCTGGTTCCCTTCCGATGGCAGGACTTCTGTCCCTGATGATAGGACGCCAAAGTCCGCTACTGGTTACAGTACGCCTTGGGAATGACGGCGGATGGGCGATTTACCGCGTGATTTGGGGCGGTTGGGTGTGAGAGATTAGAAGTTAATGATTCCTATGCGGATGTTCTTGGGCTGGGGTACGGTAGCGGCGATGGCGCTCGGCATGTCGGGCGTCGATGGCGTTCGACAGGAGCTGCGGGATCCGGCGAATCTGGCCGGGGAGCAGGTACGGGCTTCGGTGACGGAAGACCCGATTCCGGTGAATAAAGGTGCGCTGGCTTTGGAGCAGAGCCTGATCAAGTTGCGGACGCGCGCCAGCCTGATGATGATTGTGGCGCATCCGGATGATGAGGATGGCGGGATGCTGACGTATGAGTCGCGCGGGCAGGGTGCGAGGGTGGGGATGTTGACGCTGACGCGGGGCGAAGGCGGACAGAACCTGATGTCGGGGGACTTTGACGGCGCGCTGGGGCTGGTGCGGACGCAGGAGCTGCTGGCGGCGGACAGGTACATGGGTGTGGACCAGATGTTTGGGACCGAGGTGGACTTTGGATTTTCGAAGACGAAAGAAGAGGCGCTGGCGAAGTGGACGCATGAACGCGTGTTATATGACTCGGTGCGCGCGGTGCGGTTGTATCGGCCGTTGGTGGTGACAAGCGTCTTTGTCGGCGCGCCTTCGGATGGGCATGGACACCATCAGGTGTCGGGCGAGATGGCGCAGGAGGTGTTTAATGCGGCGGGCGACCCGAAGGTGTTTCCGGAGATGGGGCTGGAACCGTGGTCTCCGCTGAAGGTGTATGGAAGAGAGCCATTTGCGCGGATCTCGGACAAAGGCATGTTCGACTATGCGACGAACAAGTATGTTCCGGTGCGGTTTTACAACTATGTGACGAAGACGTGGTCGAACGAGACTCCAAAGGCGAATGTGGTGGTGCACGAGGGCGAGATGAGTTCGCTGCTGGGGATGAGCTATGTGCAGTTCGCGCGCAAGGGGCTGGCGCTGCAGAAGACGCAGATCGGTCAGGGCGTGAGGTTGGCTCCGGCGGGCGCGTTCGATGTGAGCTATCACCGGTATGGTTCGCGGGTGACGACGGGAGAGACGGAGCATAGTTTTTTCGATGGTGTGGATGTGACGCTGGAGGGGATTGCTACGCTTGCTCCGGCGGGCGCCGAGTGGCTGCGTCCCGCGCTGCAGGAGACCGATGATCATGCTGCGGCAGCGGCGAAGGCGTTTTCGGTGGACGCTCCGGAGCGGTGCGCGCCGGAGTTGCGCGACGGGTTGAGGGCGTTGGATGAGTTGATTGCGAAGGTGCAGGAGAGCGGGCTGTCCGGGGCGGAGAAGACGAATGTGCTGCATGAGCTGCGGGTGAAGCGTGTGCAGTTCAACGATGCCTTGGTAGAGGCGCTGGGGCTGCGGGTGCTGGCTCGGATGGATGCAGGAAAGCCTGGGGCTTGCTCGGATGCGGTGACTCCGGGATGCACGGCGTATGTGCCGGCGAAGGTGATCAATGGCGGGAAGGAGACGGTTGAGGTGACTTCGGATTTCCTGTCGCCGACGCCGAGCGGCGCTGGGAAAGAGCATGCGGGAACGCCGGCGTCTGCGAAGATTGGCCCGGGAAAGACACAGGATTTTGCCTTCGAGTATGGGTGGACGGGGCCGCGGGTGATTAAGGGCGAGACGTCGAAGCCTGGAAGCGATCCGGTAACGCGGCCTTACTTTACGAAAAAAGACAGCGAGCAGGCCTACTACGATGTGAGTGATCCGTCGTTGCGGCTGGCGCCGCAGACCCCGCCGGAGTGCGTGTGGGTGAAGGCGTTGTATGGTGGAGTGCCGCTGACGTTGGGCCAGGTAGTGCTCGCTGCGGAGAAAAAAACCGGCGATGCGGACCAGCCGATGGCGGTCGTTCCTTCGTTGAGTATTTCCATATGGCCGTCTGCCGGGATCATTCCGTTGACGGAGAAAAACTTTACGGTAAGCGTGCAGATTCGCGGG
>DATMPD010000144.1:0-6302 GCA_035567955.1 Edaphobacter sp. | reverse complement strand
TTACTTTGCGGCGGTGAGAGCTAATTGCAGAGGGACGTTCCAGTTTGGACGATGGCGCCTCGGCGGCTGAAGAGCCTGCGGAAAAAGGGATATTGAGGCCAGGAAACGGAAGGCCCGGGGCTAAAGCCCCTTGTATTCCTCAGCTTTTTCGCAGGGCTAAAGCCCTGCGCTTAATCCCAAAAAGCGAAAACCTCTCTCTCTATCTCTCTCTCTCTTTGCGTGGCCTGTAAAAAGCTCGCCCCTCCAACGCACGTAAACTCGCGCCCCTTGAATTCAGCCGGTTATTTGTCTTTTTGCAGCTCGACTACTACCACTTCGATTGGTTTGTCTCCGGCGTTGACGTCGGCGTGCATGGTGTTGGGTGGATTGGCGGGAAGCCAGTAGGCTTTGCCTGCCTCCCATACGTGGGCTTCTTTGGCGCCGCTCTGATCGACGATGTTCATGGTGCCGCCCTGAAGCGGGATGATGACGCGGCCGTGATCGTGCCGGTGCATCGTGAGGGGTGAGTTGGGGAGGACGAGGGAGCGCCAGACTTTGACTTCATCATTCTGGATGAGTTGGGTTCGCAGGGTTTGGGTTTGGGTATGGGAACGGATGGCGGCGAAGAGTGCCAACACGAGCGCGGTTACCGCCATTACGCGGTTCAAAGAAACTTTCATCAGCACCTCCGGTGTGGCGGCAGTGTAGCAGCTATTTGAGTTTCAGCGCTTCCTGATCCTGACTGAGAATCCTGGATATTGAAGGGTGATCCGGCTTTACTCGAATCGTAATCCTACATTCCCTGGAGAAATGCGCCGTATATTCCCTCTGACTTGTACCGAATGAAGGGCTTTCTGCTTCTGCCTTCAAACGTGGTTCCGTCGACGACATAGCTGTAAATCACCTGAGCCGTTGGGTAGCTCGTTCCTCCGTAATCCGGATCTGCGATCTCAACAGCGGCCGTCGCCATAGGCCATTTGGTGGATCCCCAAGTTTGTATAACTCTGGTTATAAGTTTGAACAGAAAGACCAGGTAGTAATCGAGGACAAGGCCGCCCATTTTGTTATCGTTCGCCCCATTTGAGTTTGGAGCGGAGAACGCTGAAGAGGCCGTTGGGGCGGCTGCGCAGGAGACGGACGCTGGCTTCGGAGCGTTGGCAGTGGACGTGGTCGCCGAGAGACAGGGGGACTGCCTCCTGGCCGTCGACGGTGAGGAAGATTTCGTTGGGAACGCCGACAACGTGGACGCTGACGGTGGAATCGCCGGGGGTGACGATGGGGCGGATGGTCAGCAGGTGGGGACAGATGGGAGTGACCAGCAGGGCGTTGACGCTGGGCATAACGATGGGGCCGTTGGCGGCGAGGTTGTAGGCGGTGGAACCGGTGGGGGTGGAGACTATGACGCCGTCGGCGCGGAAGGTGGCGACGAGCTGGCGGTCGATTTCGACGGAGAAGTCTCCCATGCGGGCGATGGTGCCTTTAGCGATGACGACGTCGTTGAGGGCGTCCCACTCCTGAATAATCTTGCCGTCGCGGATGTGCTCGGCGTGCATCATGCTGCGGACTTCGATTTCGGCGCAGTTATCGCACCAGGCTTCGAGGGTGGAGTAGAGGTCGGAGAGAGGGATCTCGGTGAGGAAGCCGAGGGAGCCGAGGTTCACGCTGAGGATCGGGGTGGTGGTGCGGGCGAAGGCGCGGGCGGCGGCGAGGAGGGTGCCGTCGCCGCCGAGGACGATTACCAGGTTGGGTTTGTACCTGGGCAGGTCGACGCGTTCGATCGGGTTGGGGGCGTCGATGTAGGCTGCGCTATCCGGGTCGAGCAGATAGTTATAGTGGCGTGCTTCGAGCCACGCGATGAGATCGCGCAGGATACCGGCGACCTCCGGCTTCTGCGGTTTGGAGATGATGGCGGCCTGGAGCATTGCTGTCTAGTGTAACGGCAAGGGGAGGGTGTATCGGGGTCGATTGCGCACCCTCTCTGCTTGCGCCTGGCGCACGGGACACTGAAGCGCTCTCCCTCTTATCGGGTGACGTTCAGGGTTACAGTAGTCCTCTGGGTCTCGCCTCCGCCTGCTGCTCTGATGGTAATGGTGTGATTTCCAATGGAAGCTCTCCTTCCAACATTGATAGTCATGATGGATGTACCCGATCCCGGCGCAGCTATGGAGCTAGGACTGAAGGTTACGGACTGGGCGTTTCCCTGTCCGGAGGCAGACAAGGCGATCGCTGCGTTGAAACTGCCGGAGACGGCGGTTGTGATGACGACGCTGCCGGATGCACCTCTGGCCAGCGTAATTGCGGGCGAAGCCGAGACGGTAAAGCCGGCAGGGGCGGCTGGGGTGACCGTGAGTGAAACGGTCGCCGTCTGTGTGAGATTTCCGTCGGTGCCGGAGATGGTGATGCTATAGGAACCGGGCACCGCAGAGGAGGAGACGGTGAAGGTGACGGTGGAGGTGCCCGAACCAGGCGCAGCGATAGAGGCAGGGCTGAAGCCGACGGTCACGCCAGCCGGCACACCCGATGCGGCGAGAGCGACGGCTGAGTTGAATCCACCGGAGACTGCGGAGGTGATGGTGGAGGCTCCGCTGCTACCGGCTGCGACCGAGAGTGCCGTGGGCGAACCGGCGAGAGTGAAAGCGGGGGTTTGGGTCGCGGATCCAGTCAGGGCATTGATGAGTCCGGTGTTTGGACTTCCCCAGCCGGTCACCAGATCGTATCCGGTCACCGCTGAGAAGCTGCCGGAGACGCCGCTGGTGATGTCGTGGAAGTCCGGGTCGTAACTGGATGTCACATTCTGGGAGTAGATGGTCGGATTGATGAAGCCGATGGGCGAACTGCCATTGATGGCTAACTGTTGGTTGACCAGCGCGAGGTAGCCGGCCCACATGGGAGCCCCGAAGCTGGTTCCTCCGTATTGGTTCGCGAGGCAGCCGGCCTGGTTGGCACAGGTGTAAAAGGTGAAGTCTGCGTTGGCCGAGATGTCGGGGCCGTTGCGCAGGGTTGTCGAGCCTCCGTTGTTCGCATTGATCACGCCTGGGAGCTGCTGCCACGAGGGGATGGCGATGCTATCCGGGGAGATGCCGCCACCGCTGTAGACCCAGGCGGTTTCCGACTGCCAGGGGCCAGCGGGGCCGGCAGTGATGAGGTCGGTGCCACCAACTGAGGTGACATAGGGATCATCCGCCGGCCACGCCTGGTTTGCGGACGACCAGGTTGAGTTGTCGCCGGATGCGGTCAAGAAGCTCTGGCCCTGGACTGCCATCTTCTGGAAGTATGGGTCGAGTGTGTTCGGGTCCACAGGGGTCCAGCCCCAGGAACAGCTGATGGTGGTGGGCAGCGGGTCGTGCGTTGTCATGGCGCTGATGATTGCGGTATCGGTGGACCCGATGTACACCACCAGACTGGACAACCCGGGGGCCATGCCGATCGCCTGGGTGATGTCGATGGTCTGTTCGGTGTCGTCACAGTTGCCACCGGCTGGAGTATGGAGGCAGGATGTGCTGGTTCCATCGGTGGAGAGAAGGGCGATCGGCACGTTGTTGGTTTGGCCGACGTTATTGAAATACGTATTCACGTCGTCCAGATCGGTGCCGAAAAATTCGAGCAGTCCGAGGTTCTGACCCGCGCCGGTGAGGTCTGTTCCTCCGTAGTAGGCGGCGCGGATATCGCTGCCTATGAAAGAGGCCGAGGGGCCGGAGCCGGTGGTGGCGTGCGAGACGATGCTGTCGGCCTGGATGCCGCGGGCCTTGGCGTAGTCGCTCTTGCTGACCACCATGGGGTGGGGGAGGGAGAAGTTGTCCAGACCGGAGATGTGCCACAGTTTGAATGGCAGATAGGTTGTAGGCTCGCGGTCGGGGGCGTAAAAGGTTCGGGATTCGGTGGGATGTCTAAAGGTGCCCATGCTTACATGGAAGGCAGCCTCGACAGCGGAGACGGGACCTTTGATCTGCACATCCATCCCATCGCGGGAGCCGCCGATGATGGTGAAGCCGTTCATCTTCGCGAAGAGAACCACTTCGTCATAGTCTGCCTGCGTGGGGCCAAATCTTGCGGTGAACTCCGGTACGGTGAGGAAGTGCCGGTAGGAGGGGCTGGCCGGATTGTAGATTTCGCCGAGCAGGCTCTTCAGGCCTGCCGGATCGCGCAGTGGCAGGACAATGTTCAGGGTCATCATCTGGTTTACGGGAAGGTGGCCCATGGCCTGAACCTGGCCGCTGCGATTCAGGTCTCTGACATGGCGGGTCATCATGGACTGTGCATGAGCGTTGATGGTCACGACGAACAGAGTCGCAACGAGGGCGAGCGAGAATACACCTAGTCTCCGCATGACGGTTTCTCCTTCTGCAGGTAGGAAATTCTGTTTTTTTCGTTCGGGGGAGGCCCGCCTCATTGTGCCCATCCCGGCTTGACGGTGTCAAACTGCTAAATCGACCTGGGTCAAGCGAAGCGGGCGGCACGGAGCATGGATGCCTGGTGTAAAACGCATGCGCGCAGCATCTTGCGGTTGGCGGTTTGAGGGTTCCGCTATTTCTTTGGTGTGGTTAAGGTTTGGGCTTCTTGGGATAGAGCAGAGCGATCTGAAGGCGCATGCCCCAGGACGATGCTCCGGGAGGATGCACGGCGTTGCCGTAGAAGTTCACTGCGATGTTGACGGGCTGATAGCCGAGACGCATGATTCGTCCCGCGCCGCCACCAAAGGGTATCGTCCATACGCTTCCGCCGGTGGTGTCGTTTCCGGTGGAGGCCTCGCCGCTGCCCTTACTTCTCCAGTTGGCCGTGATGATGGGCGCGGAGGTGAGATACCAACCCTTCTTCAGGTTGTAGTTGATGAAGTATTGCAGCAGCATCTGGTTTACATAAGGCCGGTGCGGGGAGCCGGCGACGGAGAATACGTTATTGACCAGCGCCCCGATGGTCCAATGTCCGGGTTGGACCAACACGACGGCTGAGGGTCCGAAGCTCAACTTACCCTGGCCGAGAGCCGTGCTGGTGGCGGTGGGGAGGACGATGGCCGGCCCAAAGCCCCAGATCAACTTGCCGGGTTTTGCCGGAGAGAGGAAGAGGGTTGGGTTCATGTCGCCGAACCCGTACTGTCCGCCGGCGTTCGCCGCTGGGGCGGGTTGCCAGACAATCGGCTGAATGGTCCGCGAGATCAGCATCCATTTTTCGCTGATCTGGATAGGGATCACGGGCTGAACGTTGAGCACGTCCTGCGTTCGGTTGTAAGGGCCGACGCCAAAGTTCGTGTTGTTCTGGAAGGGGACGCTGATCAGGCTGGCGACGGGGTTTTGTGTGGCCTTGGCCAAGGCGGCTGTATCGTCTGCGGTTGCGGTCGGCTTTGGCCCTCCCTGTGCCTCCTCCGGGGCGAAGCTTACGGCAGGATCCTGCGCCGATAGAGAAGCGGTGCAGAGCAAGAGCCCCGCCCACAGGAGCACACGGCGGCGTGGTTTCGTCATGAGGCGATTCCTCCGCTTTTGACCCTAACCAGCGGGGAGGAGTTCTTCCACTAGCAGAAGTGGCAGTCTGGAGTACGTAAATGTGAAGGATGAGTCGAGTTGGGGAGGCTTACGCGAGACCGCCGAAATGTGCGTGGAGGAGGTATTCGTGGTTGCCCTCCATGCCTTGGATGGGCGAGTCGATGACTTCGACGGCGGTGCCGTGCTGCTCGAGGATGCAGTCGCGGACGCGCTGGATGGCGGCCTGGCGGGCGTCGGGGTCGCGGACGATGCCTCCTTTGCCGATGTTTTCTCGACCGGCTTCGAATTGGGGCTTGATGAGGATGACGGTTTCGCCTTGCCAGGGCTGTTGCGGCGTGCTGAGGGCGGTGAGGACTGCCGGGAGGACGAGGGTGGCGGAGATGAAGGAGACGTCCATGGCAAAAAACGAAAATGCAGGTTCTCCGCGGCGCGGAGGATGACAATCTTCATTTTTGTGAGTGAGGAGTTCGCCAGGGGCGAGGAGGCGGGCGTTGGTGCGCTCGAGGAGGGTGACGCGGGGGTCGTCGCGGAGCTTCTGGGCGATCTGGCCGTAGCCGGTGTCTACGGCGAGGACCGATTGTGCGCCGTGTTGCAGCATGCAGTCGGTGAAGCCTCCGGTGGAGGCTCCGATGTCGACGCAGGCGAGGCCGGTGAGCGAGATGGACCAGTGGGCGAGGGCGTGCTCGAGTTTGAGGCCGCCGCGGCTGACGTATTTGAGGTCGGAGCCCAGGAGGCGGATGGCAGCGGCGGCGGAGATGGAGGTGCCGGGCTTGTCGATGCGCTGCTCGTCGACGAGGACACGGCCGGCGAGGATCAGAGCCTGGGCGCGCTCACGGGAGGCAGCGT
>DATMPD010000143.1:0-3492 GCA_035567955.1 Edaphobacter sp. | reverse complement strand
CACCGTCGTGATGTCGTAAAAGAGAATCCCAGGCTTCGGAAAATCCGGTACAGTCCGGATCAGCGTCTTCAGTGGTTCACAATTAATCGGTAGCGTCATCAGTTCTTACCAGGCTCCTTCAATCTCAAATGGCCCGAGCTTCGCGCCTTCGCTCTCGGCCATTTCCTCTTCCAGTACAGCATCGACGCGGCTGCCGCGCGAACCCTTTCGCAGCGCATCCTTCAACTCGGCAAGGTCCTCAGGCGTGCCTGCAGCAACGACCTCCACGTGGCCGTCCTCCGTGTTCCGCACCCACCCGCGCAGGCCAATCTCCGCCGCCTCCTGCTGCACAAACCAGCGAAAGCCAACGCCCTGAACACGGCCTTTTACGAGGTAATGGCACACCATGGAAACCTCCACTTTCGCAGAGCCGCTACGGTTTAATTCAATGTTTATGCCCGGCTGATGTAAGCGCCTTCGGCTGTATCCACGCGAATCTTCTCGCCTTCGTTGATAAACGGGGGCACGGCAACGACAAGGCCGGTCTCCATCTTTGCAGGCTTGGTCACCGAGGACGCCGTCGCCGATTTGATCCCTGGCTCGGTCTCCATCACCGTCATCTCCACCACGCCCGGAAGCTCGATACCGACGGCCTTTCCGTCGTAATAGCTCACGCTGATGCTCAGATTCGGAATCAGATACTCCACCGCGTCGCCCAGCGTATCGCGCTTCAGCATCGTCTGCTCGAACGCCTCGTCCATGAAGTAGTAGTCATCGCCGTCGTTGTACAAAAACTCCATCTTCACCTCATCGACGATGACGCGGTCGATCGGATCGGGCGAACGAAAGCGCTCGACGAACATCGCGCCGGTGCGAACGTTCCGCAGTTTGGCCTGAATGAAAGCACGAAGGTTGCCCGGCGTCCTGTGCTCCACCGAGAAGACGGTGTGGAGGTCATTGTTGTGCTTGATAATCATGCCCGGGCGCATCTGCGTAGCGGGAATCGACATAGAAAAAACCCCTGATCTGTGCTGAATTCAGCTGTGTTGAGAATGTCGTGCAGGCGCATTGGCATCCCTGCCGAAAAAGCCCGCAACCCTTCGATTGTAGCGCAGCAGCGGGGTCTTTTGCGCGCTCAAGCCATCTCGCGACAACTCCTCATCCTCTACCGAAGATGTGCTTGAAGAAGCGTCCGATTGAGTGCACCAGGTCGTGCTTCGGCGGATCGGTCTGTGGTGGATCTGTCTTCGGTGGACCCGTTTGCGGCGGCGCGGCCTGGGGAGCAGCAGGTGCAGGCGTTGCAGGCGCGTTCGGCGTTGCCGTTCCAGTCGCGGCGTGGGGCTGAGCCAGACTATCGGCGCCTTCTCCGGAACTCAGCGCCGCCGAGACCTGAGTATGTGCTGCGCCCGCGGGAGCCTGCGGAATCGCCGCCTGAGGCGCCAGCCCCGCACTGACTGCGGCAGGGAAGGGATGCTGTTCCGCCGCCGGTTTCTCTGCCGTCGCCGCTTCTCCGGGCGCTACGGGATGCAGAAGAGCATCCGCAACCGACATCGTCGTCTGCTCCGGCGGACATCCACACGAAGAACTCTCGTGGTCTACCACCTCCTTGAGGCTGCCGTGTTCAAACAGCACATGCTGCCCGGCGCGCAGCTCGTACGCCGCCTCGCCAAACTGATCCGCCACATTCAGCACCGGCGCCTGCGCCCCGCGATTGTCAACACAGGTATCGCCGTTTCGCGTCACCCGAAGCTCGAGATCGAGCGGCCCATCGGCGCGCATCGTGAAGCGAAGATCCGGCGTCATCACGACATCGCGCGTAGTTGCGGCCATCTGTACTTCGATTGCACCGCGATCGAGTGCCAGCATCAGGGGAATGCCCCCATCCGAACTCTTTCCCGCGGTCAAATGCAATCCGCTCGTCGCGCACACCTTCACCATGCCACCGCGGTTCAGTGCGATCTCCGCCACGCGGTCTCTGGCCGTCACGGTCGTGTTGCCCACCAGAATCGCCCGTCCGTTGCTCACCTCGAGCGCGCCCGCGACGGTGGCATCCTGCACCCCGACCGTACCGATCGACTGCTGGGCCTGCACGATCGACAACCCGGCGAAGAAAAATGAGAGCTCGCAGAACTTCACCAGGAGCTTCAACCGTGGAACTTTCATCTCATCCTCTTCTGTACGACACGCGTTTCGGCTGTCGACATGCGTCTCGGCTGCATAGCGAAATGAAGGAAAATCATGGCAGGTTGCCGCTCTTCCACGGCCGAGAAACATCTCCTACGCTATGTATAATACGGCCTATGGATCACAAGTATGTGCAGTTTGGCTGTGGCATGTGTGCTCCAGAAACATGGCAAAACTTCGATGCCGGCCCCGCCTTCTGGCTGCAAAGCCGCCTTCCTTTTCTCACCCCTCTGCTGGTGAAAAAAGGCTTTCCTCCCTATCCGAAAAACATCGAGTACGGGGATGTGATCAAAGGCCTGCCTGTTCCTCCAGGGTCCGCAGAGGCCGTCTACTGCTCTCACGTGCTCGAGCACATGACTCTCGACGAGTTTCGCCTCACTCTCAGGAACGTCTTCTCCTATCTTCGTCCCGGCGGCACCTTTCGCCTTGTGCTGCCTGATCTCGAACAACTCATCGGGCTCTACACCGGCGATCCTACACCCGCGGCATGCTCGCGCTTCATGCAGGAGAGCTGGCTTGGCGAGATGACTACACCGCGGGGCTTGCGATCCATCCCTACGGCCGTCTTCGGACGCGCCCGGCATCTCTGGATGTGGGACTACAAAGGAATGGAAAAAGAACTCAGCGATGCGGGCTTCGGTGATATCCGCCGCGCACAAATGGGCGACTCGCCCGATCCGCGCTTCAAAGAGGTAGAGTCCGACTACCGCTGGAAAGATTGCCTCGGCGTCGATTGCAAGCGCCCTCAGCAACCGTCTACATCTTCAAAAAATTCTGAATCAGCTTCTTCCCGTTCGCAGTCAACACACTCTCCGGATGAAACTGGACGCCTTCAATCGGCAGCTCGCGATGGCGCAGCGCCATAATCGTCTCTCCGTCTCCCTGCATCTCTCCAACAGCGCGGGCTGATACCTCCAACTCCTCGGGCAGCCCCTCCTCCGCCACAATTAGCGAGTGGTACCGCGTGCAAGTCATCGCCGACGGCAAGCCTTTGAAGATGGTCTTCCCATCATGCTCCACCTCGCTCGTCTTGCCATGCATCAGCTTCTTCGCGCGCACCACGTTGCCGCCAAACGCCGCGCCAATCGCCTGATGCCCCAGGCAGACTCCCAGGATCGGCACCCGCCGCTTCGCCTTCGCAAAGTGCTTGATTAGCTCAATCGAGATTCCCGCATCCTGCGGCGTACAAGGCCCCGGCGAGATCAGAATCCGTTCCGGTTGCAACGCCTCCACCTCGGCCGGCGTCAGCTCATCGTTGCGGCGGATCACCATCTCGGCGCCCAACTCACCCATGTACTGGACCAGGTTGTACGTAAACGAATCGTAGTT
>DATMPD010000142.1:0-4985 GCA_035567955.1 Edaphobacter sp. | reverse complement strand
CTGCACGCGCTCGATCTGGAGCAGGGTGCGGTGCTCGAGGCGATCTTCCTCTACAACACCAGCGAGCGGGAGGCGATGATGCCGCGCAAGCCTTTCCCCCATCCTGAGCTGGAGAAGCAGCAAACGGCGCCGATTCCGGATATTTACCCGAACGCGGTTCCTCCGGCGAAGTAGGCCGTCTTCAGGCTGCAAAAGGAAACCCCTCCTGGCGGAGGGGTTTGCTTTTTGCTCGCTGGTTCCTGTTTCCGCCGCGAGGAAGGGTGGGGACCCACCTCTATCGATTTTGCGCAAAGTCTTCATACAAAATGATTTAGTCTTGTACTTCCTCCGTGAATTCACCGTATAGTCTTGATAACACAGGGCGACCATCTCTAAAGTGTTCTTTCTAAATAAGTAAAGCCCCGAGGTTGTCCGGGGCTCTTTGGTTTCGATCTATATATTTAGTATACCGGGTTCAGTGTAACTAACTTGCCACACGGATGTTGTTGAAGGGTAATGGGTTAGATTGGATAGGGACTTGACATGCATTTTTTGGGCTGAAAACGCGAAAAATAAGTTTTGGCGGGAGGATACAGGCTAGTCAGTCGAGTCCCCCGGTGTCTTTTGGCGGAGCGTTTCGCTTATTTTTTTAATCTTGCGGCGGAAGCAGTTTGGGCTGTGATCGTTGACGATGCCGCAGGCCTGCATCCAGGCGTAGACGATGACAGGGCCGACGAACTTGAAGCCGCGTTTCTTGAGCGCTGCTGAGATCTCTTCGGAGAGCGGAGTCTTTGCGGGAATGGGTCCGTGGTTTTGAATCGGCTTGTTGCCTGCCATCTTCCAGACCCATGTGGCGAAGTCCTCACCGGCGTCGGCCATGGCGACATAGATGCGCGCGCCATGAATCGTCGCTTCGATCTTGGCGCGGGATCGAATGATGTCCTCATTCTGAAGAAGCCGGGCTATGTCGGCCTCGCCCATACGGGCGACCTTCTTCGGATCGAAGTTGCGGAAGGCTTTGCGGAAGGCCTCGCGTTTGCGCAGGATGGTGAGCCAGGAGAGGCCGGCCTGGAAGCCGTCGAGCATGAGCGACTCCCAGAGCGCACGGCTATCGCGCTCCGGAACACCCCACTCCTTGTCGTGATAGGCGCGCATGAGCGGGTTGTTTTCGGCCCAGGAGCAACGATGGATCACAGATTTCTTTTTTGTCATGTGTCTCCAGTCGGCAGCAATCGTTCCTTCATTCTAAGGCGCTGATCGGGGAGAGTTGGAAAACCTAGAGCCAGGCGCTGAGAAGACGGCCGGCGGAGCCGAGGGCTTTCAAGTTATCGGTACGGCCGGTGAAGTAGCGGGCGTTGATCTCGGCGGAGCCCAGATCTTCGAGGGTGCGGAAGGCGGTTAGCTCAACAGCAATTTCGGCGGGAGTGAAGAAGAGCTGGAAGGGCTCTCCTGCGAGCTGAACGCGCGCGGCGAGGGAGTCGTGGGCCAGTTTTTCGAGAAAGGGTAGCGCGGAGCGAGGCTGGCTATAGTCGAGGACGACACCGCTGCCGTGCGGCTGTGCCGCGATCAAATTCATAGTGGAGCGGAAGGTTTCGCGGGTGAGGTAGGGCACGACGCCCAGCCAGGCGAAGAGAGTTGGGTTGCGCGAATTGAAGCCGGCGGAGCAGAGCCGCTCGGGAAGCGACTCACATTCGAAGTCGACGGAGACGTACGTGAGATTTGCCGGAGAAGAAAGCCCGCTGCCTTCGAGCAGCCCGCGCTTCCATTGTTGCGTGGCAGGATGGTCAACCTCGAAGACGCGAAGGTGCGGGTAGGGGTTGCGGTGAGCGAAGGTATCGAGGCCTGCGCCGAGAAGAACATATTGCGTGACGCCTTGGGAGACCGCTCGGGCAAGGTTGTCTTCGGCGTAGCGGCTGCGGGCGACGACGAAGGCGCGAAGTGCCACGGAAAAGGGACGGTCGGGACGCGTGGGAGTGCGATGAAGTTCTTCAGCGTAGGTTTTGCCGAGGATTGGGACCGCTATCGGATCTTCGAAGACAAGAGGCCTGGCGTCGTAGAGCTGATGCGCGGCGCGACGCAGAGCCACGCGGAGTGCGGTTCTCGATGGGCGGGCATCTTGCATGACGGGCGGCGACAGCCTAGGCGATCTTTGGCGCGGCTTCGGAGGCCTCCTGCTTCATCCAAGTCAAGGCCTGCGAGAGGTACTGCTTCATCTCCTTGCGCGGGACGATGGCATCGAGGAAGCCGTGTTCGAGCAGGAACTCAGAACGCTGGAAACCCTCGGGAAGTTTTTGACGGATGGTCTGCTCGATCACGCGAGGACCAGCGAAGCCAATAAGGGCGTTCGGTTCGGCGATGTTCAGGTCGCCAAGCATCGCGAAGCTGGCGGTGACGCCTCCGGTGGTAGGGTCGGTAAGGACGGAGATATACGGGATACTGGCGTCGTCCATGCGGGCGAGACCGGAGGCGGTCTTGGCGAGTTGCATCAGCGAGACGATGCCCTCTTGCATGCGAGCCCCACCGGAGGCGGCGACGATGATCAACGGATGACGGGTGGCGAGGGAGCGGTCGATCGCTCGGGCGATGGTTTCGCCGACGACCGCGCCCATGCTGCCGCCGCTGAAGCTAAATTCCATCACGCTGAGGACGACGTTGTGCGGGCCAAGCTGGCCAATGGCGTTGATGATCGCGTCGTTGAGGCCGGTCTTGCGCTGGGCTTCGGCGAGACGCTTCTTGTATGGCTTCAGGTCGGTGAAGTTCAACGGGTCGGTGGAGGAGAGTCCGAGGTCGACCAATTCATAGCCTGGTTCAAGCAGGTTCTCGATGCGAGTGCGGGCGTCGATGCGGAAGTGATGGCCGCAGTGCGGACACACCTGCTGATTGGCTTCGAGTTCGGCTTTGAAGAGAATCTTGCCGCAGTCAGGACAGCGAATCCACAGCCCCTCAGTGCGGACGGTTTTCTCCGAGTCGTTGACGATCTCATGGTCTTCGCGTTTGAACCAGCTCATGACTGCTTGCCTTCCCGGAGGTGCCTCGACTATTGTATCGGTGAGGAGACAATGTCCGGTCTCCACGTGGCTTTTTCATGTAAGTCACACATTTTTAGTGAGATGATGGCCAGCAGCGGACAAAGTCCAAGCTATCAGAGGTTTAGCCATATTCTCGTTCGCCTCTTTGCCGAAACGGCGAATCGGCTGGAATTTTTTTTGAGTTGATCTGCCTGGAAATCAAACATAAATCAATGACTGGGCATGAGCATTCTCCTGAAAATACGCGGTTTAGCGAGAGTAGCGGGTTTGCAGCGCGGGGATCGGGCCAGGCAAGGATCAGCTAACGATGGGCCATTATCGGCATCCAAGGTGACATGATGTCTGCTTATGCAAACAGCTTGCAGAAACCCGAACGCTTCGATACTTACGTAAGAAAATTTCGGTCGATCTGCATGATGCATGGTGTAAAGATCGGATCCCGCGGGGAGCTTTCCGCCTTTCTGCCGAAGCTGGTGGAAGACAGACACCTTGCCATGGACTTCTGGGCGTTCGTCAGCAAACTGAGCAATCGAGAGGGCGGTGAGCTTTCTGACGATCATCTGCTTGGTGTCGTCGTTGAGGGCATCACAGAGGATGAGATTTCTCAGATAGACGGCGGAGCGAAACGAACCGTCGATGATCTTCGCGCCATGCTGGCGGGTGTGGATATCCAGGGTCCTCAACAGGGTCACGTGGAGATGGCGCCGTTTCCGCGAAGCGAAGCGGGGCCACAGCGAGACGAGAAACAGTCGCTGACACAGGCTGAGGAATCAGCCGCAAGGCCAGCGCCTTTCACGGCCGGGGAAGCGGGCTCTCGACACAACGGAGATCAGCGTTGGACACAAGCCGAGGAGTTGTCCGCAAGGCACGAGCCGCTTACGCCTGAGAAGCTAAATGGGGACGCGCACCATGCGGCCAGCGTGCCGGCGACGCCACCCCCACAACTGGACGAAGCGCTTCTGCGGCTCGAGCTCACCAAGTTGGTGCAGCAGTATTTCGACAACATTGACAAGAGAATCAGCAAACTGGAGCCTCAGGCTGATGGAACGGGATCGACGGAACCGAGGGCGACAGGAGGGCCTCGCCGATCTCTGGAGGAACCGATCTCGGCAGAAGAGTTGGAAGAGCTACACCTAAGACGTGTGGGCAAAACGCGGCTCGTTTTGGAGCCTGCTCCGTCGCCCGTTGAAGGGTCGCTATCGGCGTCGAGGGGCGACGATATCCCGATGCGCGTTCCTCTAGAACACTATTCTTCGCCAGCCGGATATGGCAAAGCCTCGCTGCTGCTGCTGGTGATTTTGCTGATTGGAGCCGCGTTCGCAATCTATCGAGATCCAACGCTGTTCCGGAAAGGGTTGGCCTTCGCGGTCACCCAGATTCACAGTGTTCGCGCGGCGATGTCCCCGGATCGAAGCGCTCCGCTGGCCACGTCTTCGGGTGAACCGACGTCCGCTCCGACGGAACAAAGCCAACCCGCTACTGCGCAGCCGGCGCTCGAAGGCACTTCGACTCCCCCGCCGGTGAATACGCCGGATGGAACGGCCTCTGTGCGATCGCAGGCTGCGGACAATGGTCCTGACGCGAGCAGCAGTGGCAGTACGACAACCAATCGCCCGTTGGTCCCGACCGACCCGGCGCCGTCCGATGGTACATCCAGCTTTGAAACTGCCGGCGCCGTCAACGTGAACCCGGCCGTGATGGACGAGAATCTTATTGTGCAGCGGGTTCCGGCCTATCCAGAGGTTGCGAAGCAGCACGGCGTCGTAGGGGACGTGGTGATGCAGGCTCTTATCTCAAAGGAAGGCACGGTGAAGCGCGTGCATGTGATAGAGGGCGATTCGCGCCTTCGCAGCGCGGCGGAGGAAGCTGTCTACAAATGGAGGTACAGACCCTATGTACTCCATGGCCAACCAGTCGAAGTAGCGACGACCGTCACGGTAAATTTCGACCTGGATCGATGAATCGTCAAAGACAAGC
>DATMPD010000141.1:0-9147 GCA_035567955.1 Edaphobacter sp. | reverse complement strand
ATCTCGTCGCCATCCTGGAAGGCGTAGGTTTCACCCCCGAGGAAGCGGATATCTTCGTCGTTAACGTAGATGTTGATGAAGCGGCGGAGCTTGCCGTCTTCGCCTTTGATCTGGGTAGAGAGAGCCGGGAATGTCAGATCGATGTCGGACAAAAGGCCAGGGAGATTTTGGGCGGCGGAGTCAAATTGTTTGCGGCCGTCGGTGTGGCGGGTGAAGGCGGCGGGAAGGGTGACTTTGATCGACATTAGTTGCCTCCTGCGGTGGCGAGTTCGGGTTCTGCGAAGCCGTCGAGTTCGCGGAGATACGTGTCGAAGTCCGCAAGGCGCGGACGGACTGCGCGCTCCTGCTGGTAGTGTCCGGTGAGCGCGTCAGTAGTCTTGAGGCCGTTGCCGGTGATGCAGGTTACCGTTGTCTGATCTGCCCCGATGCGGCCGTCGGCGTACAGGCGCGCCGTGACTGCGGTGGTGACGCCGCCGGCGGTCTCGGTGAAGATGCCTTCGGTTTCGGCGAGCTCCTGGATGCCGGAGACGATCTCTACGTCGGAGACATCCTCGGCCCATCCTCCCGTGTCGAGGATCATACGGGAGGCGGCGGGGCCGTCGTTGGGATTGCCGATGGCGAGCGAGCGGGCGATGGTGTTGGGACGCTGTGGAACGACTTCGTCAGTTCCCTGCTTGACGGCGACGGAGATGGGCGAGCAGCCGGTAGCCTGGGCGCCGAAGAAGCGGACTGGTTTTTCTTCGACGAGGCCGAGGTAGATGAGTTCGTTGAAGGCCTTGCGGATTTTGCGGATGAGCGAGCCGCCAGCCATCGGGACGACGACGTTGTCGGGCAGACGCCAGCCGAGCTGCTCGGCGATCTCGTAGCCTACGGTCTTGGAGCCTTCGGCATAGTAAGGGCGGAGATTGACGTTGACGAAGCCCCAGGCGTACTCGTCGGCGATCTGGGTGCAGAGGCGGTTGACGTGGTCGTAGTTGCCGTCGATACGGACGAGACGCGCACCGTAGACCAGAGTGTTGAGGATCTTTGCGGGCTCGAGGTCGGCGGGGACAAGGATGCAGGCCTTGAGGCCGAGACGGGCGGCTTGTGCGGCAACAGAGTTGGCGAGGTTGCCGGTGGAGGAACAGCCGACGGTCTCAAAGCCAAACCTCCGGGCGTTGGCGAGGGCGACGGAGACGACGCGGTCTTTGAAGCTCAGGGTCGGGAAGCAGACGGCGTCGTTCTTGATGTAGAGGTTGGTGGCGCCGATGCGGTTGCCGAGATTCTTTGTGCGGATGAGCGGAGTGAAGCCTACGGGGAGGTCGGGCTGGAAGCCGTCTGGGATGGGGAGGAGGGCGGCGTAGCGCCAGATGCTGGCGGGGCCGGCGGCGATGTTTTCCTTAGTGAAGATGCCGCGGACGGCTTCGAGGTCGTAGGCGACTTCGAGGGGGGCGAGGCAGTCGGGGCAGGCGGAGAGGGGTTGGTTGCCAAACCGCTTGCCGCACTCGTTGCACTTCAGCTCATACCGGCTACAGGAATAATTCATGATGCTCTTTCCGAGGGGAAAGGGTCCTGAGCTTTTTGACTTTTTCTCTTGGGAAGGTTGGCCGGAAGGATGAAACGCGGGGTGCCGGCCTTTTGGGCTGCATTCTCCGAATCTCATGTACCCCGTGGCCTACGGCCATTCCAGGAGAGAGTTGACACCGGTACGTCTTTGTTCTGTCCGGTTGTCGTGGCGTCAAAGGGCTCGTCCCTCAACCACTCTGCATGAAATTCAAATCTGCCGAAGCAGACTGGAATACATCGTTTGTATCACAGCAGGTGGAGGGCCGCAACTGGAGGGTGCGGGAGCGCGGAAGTTGTATCGACGGACTGGGTATCGCGAATAGGTAATGTGAGCCGAAGCCTGGGTGCGGGAGAGGACGTCATGAAGGCCTACATGAAATTTGCCGCGAGTTTCTGGATGAATGCTTTCCTCACGATCGGTTCATTGGCCACAGCTAGCAGGTCAAGCACGAGGGGGAAGAAAAAGTCTATGGCGAGCTCTGCACCGGTGCCGCTGTAGGGCCGGAATCAGGCGACTGGAGGAACGATCTCGCGCACGCCCTGGGCGAAGGCGGCTGGGTCGAACTCCGTGCGGAGGATCTCGTCCGGGCAATCGGTCATGATGGCGACGCGCCAGTTGCAGACGAAGGCGACGAGCTGCTGGTGTTGTGCGGTTTTGATCTCTGAGCAGAGATGTTCGGCCTGTGGGATGCCAGTCTCTCCTTCGACGTCGATCAGGACGAGATCATAGTGACCGGCCCAAAACATGGACAGAGCTTCGGTGTGGCTAAGGGTGGAGTCGACGTGAAATCCTGAAAGGGTGAGAACCCGGTCGCGAAGAGGACGGATGGTCTCGCGCGTGCAAATGTGCAGGATTGCCCGTCTGTTGTCTGTGGAGGTTTCCGTTGTTGTCTTATCTGCCATGTTTTCGCTAAGAGAGTACTTCGTGCTCGCATGCGTCCGCAAGAAATTTGCGGTAGCCGAACGGCATTTTTTATTTCGAGGTTCCACGCAGGAGCGGCTAACACTTATCTTACCGGGCGTTCAGGGATTTTATGAAGTTCGGCCGTATATGTCGGATAGACAACAATGCGCGCTCTGGGGATTATTCCATGTCACTAGGCCAGAATTTCGGCTTGATCTCTCGCTGAAGTCACGACGTCGGGGAGCGTTGGCGTGGGGACGAGGAGGTCTTCCTTGCGCATGACCAGGTTGGTGGCGTTGAGGCTGGCGAGTTCGAAGCCGTGGCCGTGGGTGATGGCATCGGTGGGGCAGGCCTCAACGCAGTAGCCGCAGAAGATGCAGCGGTTGTAGTCGATGTTGTAGACCTTGGCGTAACGCTCGGCGCTGGAGATGCGTTTTTCTTCGGTGTTCTCTGCGGCTTCGATGTAGATGCAGTTCGACGGGCAGGCGGCGGCGCAGAGGAAGCAGGCGACACATTTTTCGAGGCCGTTTTCATCGCGTTGAAGCTGATGCTTGCCGCGGAAGCGCTGCTCAAATTTTGCTCCGCGCATAGGACCCTTGCCGTCGGGATAGTTCTCGACTTGGGTTGGCTGAAAAACCTCTTTCAGCGTGATGCTCATTCCTTTAGCAATGGCCGCTGCGTCCTTGACGATAGACATGTCTTGAGTATACGACGGAGACGCGATAGGCTGAAAGCCATGAAGGCCGCTGCCGCTCCTCTCGTCTGCGCCATGGCTCTGTGTCTTGCGGGGCTGACTCCAGTGCCGATGCAGGCGCAGACAGCGCCTAACGCGCGAGCGATGGAGGAACACGCCCATGCACCTGCGCCTCCTTCGACGAACCTGACGCTGACAGTGGAGGCCCGGGCGGTGACGCTATCGGTTGCTGAACTACAGGCGATGCCGCAGAAGACGGTGACCGTCCACAACGAACACACGAAGGCCGATGAAACGTACACCGGTGTCCTGCTGGGCGACCTGCTGGCGAAGTATGGGTTCCCGGTCGATAAGACGACCCAGCGGAAGATGCTGAGGAGCTATCTGGTGGCGGAGGGAACGGACAAGTACTGGGTGCTGTACTCGGTGACCGAGATTGAAAGCTCGGAACATAACGGCGAGGTGATTGTGGCCACGAGCATGGGTGGGAAGCCGCTGGGAGACGACGGCCAGTTCAAGCTTGTCGATACCGGCGACAAGAAACCGCAGCGGTGGGTGCGGAATTTGAGCTCAATTACGGTCAGGATGATTGAGTAAGCGCCCAGAGACTATCTGCCGAAGTTACAGGTCAGCTTGAAGAGTCCGTTGTCGACACCCGGATTCTCCACGGCGGTGTATGCGTTTGAGAAGTGCTGAATTTGATATTCGAGGCGGATGGAGCGGGATTGCGACTGGAAATACTCAAGGCCGGCTCCGAATTCGAAGGTGAAGTTGAAGGCGCCTGCGGCGTCGAGTGGGATCTTCTTCGCCGAAAGCATATAGCCGGCAAGAAAACTAGCAGTGGGCTGAAGCCTGCGATGGGGACGGAGATTGATTCTTGTCCCTGCCGGAGAGAGGCCTTGCGCATAGGTCCAACGGCGTCCGCAGCTTGTCAGAATCGTCTCTGAGTAATGGATTCCGGTAATTGGGTCAGTCCCTGAAATAATCCTTTGCCCGCCGATGCATTGCAATGCCGCAGCCGTCGGCTCGAAGAAGGTAATCGTCGGAGGAGGAGCAACTATCGAGATTGTCAGGGTTGAAGTCGGGTCGCTCTCAAGAATGAGAGGCCGGAACTCGGCGGCATATCTCCAGACAAACTGGCGGTTCGATAGGAGTCGGCGCTCATATTGCAAACCCAGGCTGGCGAACTTTCGATTTGACGCACTGCCGAGAATGATGTGGCTGGAGTCGTTCGAGTATTCGATGAAAGCCGAGTAGGTGTTTTTGCTGCCGAAGGTTGAGTCCCCGATTTGCGCGTTCGCTGTTGAGATAAGGATGAGAAGAACTGCAAGACTTACAACTGCCGCTGGCTTCATTCGCTCCCCGGTCGCTCTGTAAAGTACGCCGATTCTATCGCGGAGTGTGGGCGTCGCCTATAGCGTTCTGTTTTCTTACTCATTTCGTAACATGCGAGGGTTATGCTTATCGATGAGTCGACGATAGTGGAGGCCAGATGCCGAAAAACCCACGTGATTCTTCCTCACACCACACACAAAAACATCCCAAGGCACCTGTGAAGTCAGTCAACGCTGGCGGCTCGAGTGGCCAGCCAATTTTCGGACAGCCGAAGCCTTCGCCCGATCCAACCGGATTCAAAAATCCCGTTACGGATCAGAAGTTCCAGGGCATCCGCAATCTTGAGGCGGTGCCTCAGCCGCGGGGTGGCGCGGCGGAGCCGGTTCTAACGCTCGCACAGGTATACGGCAGTGCGGGCGCGGCAAAGGTCGCGGCGATTCAGCAGGCGGGACAGATCGTCTTTCATTCCACGGGTGACACGGGCAGCGTTGTGGGCCCGGCGACACAGTCGCTGGTGGCTGACAAGATGGTGACGGACTTCAACGAAGCCAATTTAGCGGACGTGCCTTCGTTTCTGTTTCATCTGGGCGACGTCGTGTATTACTTCGGCGAAGCGACCTACTACTACGACCAGTTCTATGCGCCATATCGCGACTATCCTGCGCCGATCATTGCGATCCCGGGCAATCATGACGGCGTGGTGTATCCGAAGGACCCTGCTCCGACGCTGGCTGGGTTTCTGGAAAACTTCTGTACGGCTGCGCCCGCGCCCGCGCCGGACGCCGGCAATTTGCTGCGCACGACGATGATTCAACCGGGGGTGTACTTTACGCTGGAGGCTCCCTTTGTCCGCATCCTCGGGATTTACAGCAATGTGCTGGAGGACCCGGGAGTGATCTCTGGTCAGAATGGGCAGAATACAGTGCTGGATAACCGCCAGATCGCATTTCTGACGACGGCGCTGAAGCGGGTGAAGAGTGACAAGTTTACTGGCGCTGTGATTGTTGCGGTGCATCATCCGCCGTTAACTGGCGGGAAGGAGCATGGCGGCAGTCCGTTGATGCTGGTGGATATCGATTCTGCTTGCGCGGCGGCCGGTGTGTGGCCGCATGCGGTCTTCTCCGGCCACGCGCATAACTACCAGCGCTATACGCGGACGGTAAACGCGCTGCAGATTCCATTTCTGGTGGCAGGGTGTGGGGGACATTCGCCGTTGTCGCCGATGAGGGGAACGTACCGGACACCGTACAAGATCGACGACACGCTGACGCTCGAGAACTACGACACAATGGACTATGGCTACCTTCGCGTAATCGTCAATGCGACGACGATGAGGATCGAGTTTCATCCGCAGCACGACGGGGGAACGACGAAGACGCCGAATGACATGGTGACGGTTACGCTGGCGACGCATGCGGTGAGTTGAGCTGTTTGTCCTCACCGCTTGGCAGCGTGGCTCGAAATGTGGTTCACTTTTTGGCATGGCCAACCATCACACTCGCCGCAATTTCCTACGGACGGCTCCGCTTGCCGCTGCCGCTGCCCTGTCTGCTACCGATACGCTTGCGCTGGCTACTGAGGGAGGCCAGAGCGCGGGGTCTGCTGCGCCTCAGCCGTTCCAGGTCTTCACGGCCGATAAGCTTGCCGATGCGATGAAGGCGCTGCAGGCGAAGCCAGGAAATGACAATCTCTATGAGCCGAAGGGGCTGCCTTTGACAATTGTTTTGACGACTGAGGAGAAGAAGAGCGCGAAGGAGTTCGAATGGCACGAGGGGCGCGATCATATTCTTCTGATTCACGAGGGCGAGACGCGGTATGAGCTGGGTGGGACGCCGAAGGGCGCTCATGACAACAAGAAGCCCGGAGAGTGGCTTGCTCCGGCGTCAGAGGGGGCGACCACGCTGACGCTGAAGAAGGGTGACATGCTGGTGATTCCGCGGGGCACGCCGCATAAGCGCAGCACGGAGGGGAGTGTTACCCTTACGCTGATCTCTACGACGGGGTCGGCTCCAGCTTAGAGGGCGGCGCGGAGTCCGAGCGTTACTCGATGCCTAATTTTTTCCAATGGGCGTCGATCTTTGATTTCACTTCGGCGTCCATGGTAAGCATGGCGGGCCAGGGGCGGGTGAAGCCTTCAGCGGCCCATTTGCGTGTGGCGTCAATGCCCATCTTGCTGCCATAGTTGGGCAGGCGGCTGGCGTGATCGAGAGAGTCGATGGGGCCGAGGGTGAACTGGATGTCGCGCTCGGGATCGATGTTGTTTGTGGCGCGGAGAGTGACTTCGGCGAGGTCCTGCACGTCGCAGTCTTCGTCTACGACGATGATGCATTTGGTGAACATGGCCTGTCCCATGGCCCAGATGCCGTTCATGATTTTTCGGGCGTGGCCGGCGTAAGATTTTTTGATCGAGACGATCATGAGGTTGTGGAAGACGCCCTCGGGGGGGAGGTTGACATCTACAATCTCAGGCAGCGTCAGCTGCATGAGTGGTAAAAAGATGCGCTCGACGGCTTTGCCCATCCAGGCGTCTTCCATGGGGGGCTTGCCTACTATCGTTGCGGCGTAGATGGGGTCTTTGCGGTGGGTGATGCAGGTTAGGTGGAAGACGGGGTAGTCCTCCTGCATGGTGTAGAAGCCGGTGTGATCGCCGAAGGGGCCTTCAGTGCGGAGTTCGCCTAGCTGGACGTAGCCTTCGAGGATGTACTCGGCGTGCGCGGGGACTTCGAGGTCTACGGTTTCGGCTTTGACCAGTTCGAGGGGCTTCTGGCGGAGGAAGCCAGAGATTAAATATTCTTCGACATCGGGTGGGGCGGGGACTATCGCCGAGAATGTAGTCGCGGGATCGGTGCCTATGGCTACGGCTACCTCCATGCGGTCTTCGCGGATGCGGGTGACGGTGGTGGTGGCGAGGGTATCGAGTGAGGTGGCGGCGGTGGTGCCTCCGGCGGTCAGGGCCATCAGGTCTACATTGCCTGCACGATCGGCTGTGGCGGCGCGGAGGCGGTCGCGCATGTGCTCAGCGGCTACCTTCTGGCGCTGCCAGTGCATGCCGGTGGTTTTGGCGTCGTAGACCTGCATGCGGTACATGCCTACGTTGCGCTTGCCGGATTTGGGGTCGCGGGTGATAACGCAGGGGAGAGTGATGAAGCGGCCTCCGTCATTGGGCCAGGTTTTGAGGATGGGGAGGTCGAGGAGATTGACGTCTTCGCCGCGATGGATGACCTGCTTGCAGAGTGCGTCTTTGGCGGAGACCACTTTAGGGAAGAAGTTGCCGACTTCGGCGAGCATTGGGAGCAGCTTCATCTTGTCCATGAAGTTGGTGGGCATCTGGGGTTTGATGAGGGTGCGGATGCGGTTGGCGATATCGTCGAGGGAGTTGGTTTCGAGGGCGAGGCGCATGCGGCGTTCGCTGCCGAACTGGTTCATCAGGACTTGTGCGCCTGGGTGACCTTTTACGTTTTCGAAGAGGAGGGCGGGGCCTCCGGCTTTGGGAGTGCCGCGGCCTAGCTTGGCGGTGCGGTCGGCGATCTCGGCCATCTCTAGGATGGGGTCGACTTCGACGGTGATGCGTTTGAGTTCGCCGGATTTTTCCAGGGTCTTGATCCAGTCGCGTAGATCGGTGTAGGCCAATGGCTGCTCCTGTGGAGTGGGTATCCCCCCTCCCCGTGAAAAGTGTGCAAAGTCTTCGAAGGAGAGACTTTAGGGGTGGACTTCGGGTGTGGTGCGGGTGTTGCCTCTTCAGTTTAGTCCCTTGTCCGGGGGTTGGGTTTGTCAAGTGTGTCGGTTTTCGCTTGGCTGGGTGCGCAGGAACGAGAACAAAAGCAACGACGAGAGGCAAAGGCGACAGCAGGTCCTCCGCCTGCGGCGAAGGATGACAACTTAAAAAAACAACGACAAAGGCAATCACAACAATAAAGGCAACCACAACATCAAAGGCAACGACAACAGCTATGCGCGTTCTGGAACGCGGTTACGGGGACGCATATGGGTTGTCTACGGCTTCCGGTTAGATTTTGAGGAAGATCTTCTTGCGCCAGAGAAGCCAGTTGGGGAGGAAGCAGAGAACGACGAAGGCCAGGGCGAAGGCGACAGAGGTCGCTTCGGTGGAATGGCCGTGGGAGAAAAGGCGCACGTAGATCCAATTCCATGAGGTGATGGTTCTGCCGGAGTCGTGAACTTTGATCCAGAGCATTGTTTCGACGAAGAGTTCGGAGATGACGAAGGCGGCGATGGCGTTCGAGCCGAAGACCAACCAGGGCCAAAGTGCTGCTTTGGCGAGGCGGCTCTTGTCCTGGACTCGCTCCATGTCCACGAGCCAATAGAAGAGCGCGAGGCCCAACAGGGAGATGCCGGCGGCGAGGAGGACATAGGAACTGGTCCAGAGGTTTTTGTTGATGGGGAAGGTGCGGTTCCAGAGCTCTCCGACGGCGCAGAAGAGCGCGCCTGCCAATGCGAAGACGTTGCGTTTGGTCGCCGGCGTGTATTGGGAGGAGCGCATGAAGACGGCGGTGATGGCGCCAAGCAGGGTGGTTGCGATGGCGGGCAGTGTGCTTAACAGACCTTCGGGGTCGCGGGTGGTCTGGTAGAGGCGGCCCATGTTGATGGTGCGGAGCGTGAAGGCGCTGACGCCGCGGTCGATCCATGCGGCGAGGTTACCGGTCTGGTCGAG